>DATGEF010000802.1:0-3703 GCA_035310405.1 Chloroflexia bacterium
GATCGAGCGGGGGGCGGCGGGGCTATTGTACGTTTCTTCGGGCAGCAAATGGACCAGCACCCGGCTGCCGTCGAGGCCCTGCCAGTGGAAAGCATGGTGCGGGAATTGGTTGACCAGGCTCCACGACAGCTTCTGAATCAGAAAATAGCGGATGCCGGCCGCTGCCAGGATCTGCGGCAGCGTCGCGGGGAAGCCAAACGTATCCGGCAGCCAGATATAGGGGACATCCACCCCGAACTCCGCGCGGAAGAACTGCCGGCCGTGCAGGATCTGCCGGATCAGGGACTCGCCGCCGACGAGATTAGCATCGCACTCCACCCAGAGCGCGCCCTGCGGCTCCAGGCGCCCGTCCTGCACCCGCGCTTGGATCCGCGTGTACAGCGCGGGGTAGCTCTCTTTCATCCACTGGAACAGTTGCGCCTGGCTGGCCGCAAAGCGGTAGTCTGGGTAGTCCGCCATCTGGGCCAGCGCGGTGGCGAACGTCCGCGCCCCTTTGCGTTTGGTTTCGCGGATGGGCCAGAGCCAGGCCAGGTCCATATGCGCCTGCCCGATGGCGCTGATCTGCAAGGATGGATCGCCGCCGCACTTCTGCAGCACCGGCGCGAGCCGCGCCCGCGCCTGGCCGGCCACGTCGGCGGACAGGCTGCTTTGATTCAGCAGGTGGGCGACGTCGTGCAGCGCCACCAGGATCTGCTGGTGGCGCGGGGATTTTTCGGGTAAGGGCGTCAGGCTGTCGAGCAGCACTTCGAAATCGTAGTAGAGCGCGCGGATCTCCGGGTGGCAGATCGCCAGCGCCGCTTCTTTGATCCGGCCCTGCTCTTGCAGGTAGCCGAACAGATCGTTACAGCCGGCATCGGCCCAGACCTCCACCGGCTCCGGGCCCTGGGCCCCGGCGGTGAGCGGCAGCACCCGTTTGCCCGGCTTGCCCAGCTGGGAATCAAATTCCGAGGCAACATTCGTCAGGCCGCGGAGCGGTGCGCCGGTCTCGTCGACCACGCACATTTCGCCGTTGACGTCCAGCAGGGCCACGACGGGCTGCCCGACCGCGCTGGCGGGAATCTGGCCGCGAAACCGGAACCAGGCGCAGTCAAACAGGGCCCCCCAGGAGTCGCCCACCTGCAGGTGCAGTTCCTCGCCGCTACAGCGCTCCGGGTAGGGGACCGGCTCCGCCGTCCGCCAGGCCGTGATCGCCAACGGCGCGACGACGGTGTAGATCGCGGCCTGGATGCGGGTCAGCACGGCCGGCAGTTGGCGCCGGGTATAGGGGATAAAGTCGGGCATTAGTCTCTCCAGAAAGCCGGAGCGCCGCCCCCCTGGGCCGCAGGGGGCGCTATGCTCCGGCGAGGGCGTCCGCAATCGCTGCGTCCAGGGTGGCCGCCTGGCCGGCGGCCCAGGCGGCCGCAAACGCGGCCGGGTCGAGGTGGGCCCGGGCGTGGGCCACCGCCTGATCGAAGGGGCGCCGCTCCTTCGCGCCCAGCTTCACCCCCCGGGCGGCGAACAGCGCCTCGGCGGCGCCCAGCAACCGCGCCGCCCGGGCCGCCTGGCCGCGCCCGGCGGCCACCTCGCCCAACCCCGCCAGGCAGGAGAATATTTCCGTAATATCGCCCAGCTTCGGGTCGCGCGCCAGGCCCGCCGCGAAGCAGTGGCTCGCCTGCGCCAGATCCCCTTGCCGCAGGGCCACTTGCCCCAGGTTGTGCAGCACCATGGTGCTGCATATCTCATCGCCCAGCACCCGGAAGAGGCTCAGGCTTTCCTCGTAGGAGGCCGCGGCCTGCCCATAGTCGCCTTCCAGGCGGGCCACATCGCCCAGGGCGTTGAGGATCTGGGCTAGGAGCATGGAGTCGCCCCGCTCCCGGGCCAGCCCCAGGCCCTCCGCCAGGAATCCGGCCGCGGGCGTGGGGTTATTGCTCCAGATCGCTAAACACCCCAGGTTGTAAAGGGCGTGAACCAGCTCGCGCTTGTTGCCCAGCGCCCGGGAGATGGCCAGGCTTTCCTCCCCATACGGGCCGGCGCGGGCATAGGCCCCCTGATGGCCCAGCGCCCAGATCAGGTTGGTCAGGGCCTGCGCGACGCCGCGTTGATCGTCGACCTCCCGGGAGAGCGCGACACTCTGCTCCAGCAGGTTGACGGCCCGGTCAAAGTCGCCGTCGATGGTCGAGAGGGCCCCCGTCCAATTGAGCACGCTGGCGTGTAAGCCGGGTGGCAGGGGGGGACGTGCGTCCTGGATGCGCGCCAGGGCGGCCTCCAGCCAGCGGTGCCCTTCGCCGATATGCCCGCGCGGCCGCCAGAGCCAAAACCGCCCCAACCCCACGCACAAGCGGCAGGCCGTCTCGGTCGCACCGCTCTGCAGCAGCCAGCGGAAGGCCGCTCGCAGATTGTCGAGCTCGCTCTCCAGGCGCGCCACCCAGAGTTCCTGCTGCGGGCCCCCGAACTCCGGCTCCGCCTGTTCCACGCGCGCCAGGAAAAACCGCGCATGGCGATCTTGTAACGCCGCCGCCGTCTCGTTGTCCGCCAGTTGCTCCCAGGCGTATTCGCGGATCGTTTCGAGCATGCGGAAGCGCCGTTCATCCACCGGCGCGGCCTCTTCGCGCAGCAGACTGTTATCCCGCAAGGCCTCCAGGAGGGGGGGCAAGGGGGCCGCCGCGCCGAGCACCTGTTGCGCCGCCGAGATGGTGCAGCCCCCGGCGAAGACCGCTAACTGGCGAAACACCTGCTGCTCCGCGGGCGCCAGCAGCGCATAGCTCCAGCCGATCGTCCCGCGCAGGGTCCGCTGGCGGGCCGGCAGATACGCGGCCCCGGCGGTCAACAACTGTAAGGCACTGCCGGCGCTTTTGGCGAGCTGCCCGAGCATCGCCGCGGGTGCAAACTGCCCGATCCGCGCGGCCGCCAGCTCCAGGGCCAGGGGGAGCCCGTCGAGCCGCACACAGATCTCGGCCACCGCCCGGGCATTCTCCGCGGTCACCGTGAAGGAGGGCTGCACCTCTTGCGCCCGCGCGATAAACACGGCGAGGGCGGCCACCTGGGCCAGGTCGGCGAGCGGCGGGAGGTGCTGCAGATCGGGCATGGCCAGGGGCGGCACGGCCAGCTCCTGCGCGTCCGGCAGGTGCAGGGCCACCCGGCTGGTCGCCAGCACCTTCAGCCCCGGGGCGGCGGCCAGCAGCGCGATCAGCCCTTCCGGGGCCGCCGCCACCTGCTCCAGATTGTCGAGCAGCAGCAGCACGGGGCGATCGCGCAGGTAGTCCTGGAGACTGGCCGCCAACAGCTGCCGGCCGCTATCCGGCACCCCCAACGCGCGGGCGATGGCCGGCAGGAGCAAGGCCGGGTCCTGGATATTCGCCAGGGAGACGTGAAAGACCCCGGCGGGAAAGGCGGCCAGCAGTTCGGCGGCCACTTGCAGCGCCAGACGGGTCTTGCCGCTGCCGCCCGCGCCCGTCAGCGTCACCAGCCGGACCGCCGGCTGCTGCAGCGCGTGGGTGGCCGCGGCCACGGCGCTCTCGCGGCCGACCAGGGAGTGGAGCTGGGGGGAGAGATTGTTGGGCCAGAGATCCAGCGTCCAGAGGGGCGGGAAGTCGTGGGGCAAGCCCGGAACCAGGAGTTGGTAGATATGCTCGGGGGGGAGCAGGTCGGCGAGCCGGTGCGTGCCCAGATCGCGCAATCGCGCATCCGGCGGCAGCGCCGGGCGGGCGGCGGCGGCGGCCGCGGC
>DATGEF010000803.1:0-5294 GCA_035310405.1 Chloroflexia bacterium
TCGTCGGGCGAGGAGCGCAAGTGCTGCTGGCCGCGCACCCCGAGGTACTCCATGTGCGCATCATCGCCCCGCTGGACGCGCGGATCGCCTATGTGATGCGCCGCGAAGGGCTGGATCACGCGGCGGCGGCGGCGCGGATCAACCACAAAGACCACGACCGGGCGCGCTTTCTCCAGACCCAGCACCAGCACCAGCCGGACGACGCGCACCTGTATGACCTGGTGGTCAATACGGGGGCGATCGCGCTGGACGGGGTCGTCGATCTGCTGGTCGGCGCCCTGGCACACAAAGCCGAGTCCCTGGCGCGGCCGGCCGCGGAACGCGGGCCGGGGGCGGGCCTGGGCAGCTATCCGCAGCCGCCCGCGGACCCGCGCCCGGGGCCAGCGCCGGCCTGACCCCTGACTCCCCAGCCCGGGATGGTGGCTTCTGGGGGCGCGGTGCGCATGCGGTCTGGAAGAGGAGGGCAGAGTTTTGCTCATAGCCTAGGGCAGGCGCATAGGGCCGCCCGGGTCGCACCGTTGGGGCACGAAGTACACGCCCCAGCGGATTCTTCGCTGCGCTCAGAATGACAAACCTTAGCTTATATGCTAAGATCATACACTATACGATGCCAATAGGGGCCGCACATACGCTTTTTCTCAGCGCACGCTGGCAGCGATGCGCACGACCTCGTCGTGGTCCAGGCGGGTCGCGCTGAGGATCGCGGCCACACCGTTCTGGCGGAAGCGGATGCGCACGATCTGGTTGGTGAGGCTGAGCGGCGAATCGGGGTCCAGGGGGATCAGCAGCACCCAGGCCGGGCCCTGGGGCAGGGGCTCGGCCGTTTCCTGGCCGTCCAGGCCGCTGGCGCTGCCCGGCACCGGCGCGTCGCGCCACCAGGCCGGCGCGGTTGGGCTATATTCCTCCAGGCTCAGCGCCTGCTCGGTCGAGGTGGAATAATAGGCGATCTCGACGCCGGGGATGCCGTTGCGGCCGGGCTCGACGCCGGCGCGATCGATCAGGACATACGGTTCGGGGTAGACGCCGCGGGGCAGATAGGCCGGCGCCAGGAGCGGAAACGGCGCCGCTTTGCGCCCCGCGGCCAGGCTGCGATAGGTCACGACCGGCGTGGGCGCGGTGCCCGACTGTACGTTCATGACCTGAGGGCGGGGATCGTCGGCCGCCGAATCGCCGCAACCCCCCAGCACACACAGGGCGCCGCCCACGGCCAGGAGCATCCCGGCCCATGGGCGGCGCCCGGGACGCGGACCTACGAGAACCAACGCTGCGAGTGGCTGGGGCGCAGGGAAGCGGCGTGGCCCATCTGCCGGGCGACGGTCAGGACGATCGCGTCGACGACCGGCACGATGGCGAGCATCGCCAGCGCGGGCAACGGGTAGGCTTGCAGGTAGGCCAGCGCCTTATCCCAGAGAGCCCCGAGGGTTTTCAGATCGGTGTAATCATAATGCACCAACCCGGTGAAGGTCAGGAAATTCGTCTCAAAGTGGATCGCCGGCAGGTAGAGGTATTTCAGCAGCATTAACCAGCCGGCGAAGCTGGCGATCAGCACGAGCAACGCGGCCCGGTTGTCGGTTTTGACGGGCATCATGCCGGCGTCCCGCGTGGCGCCATCGGCGTAGAGCATCGGGGCCAGCAGCGTGAGCGCCAGCGGGGGGCCCAGGAGGATCCCCAGCCAGAGCAACGAAGCCACAATTTGACTTCCTTGGGCGACAGTCATCGCGATCTGCCTTTCCCGGGGTCCCCCGCGGAACCCAAGTAACAGCGCAAGCCAGCAAATTACCAGACGGTAAGCTATACTAACGATTATAGCAAAGGTCCGCGCCCGGTACAAGAGGCGGGCCCGAAACTAGCCCGAAAGTACCGGAGTGCGCAGGACGTTTGGCCTATGGCGTGACGACGATCGTCACCTTGTAGAGCAGAATGGACATACAGGTCGGGCCATTGGGATTCGGCGGGCAGGCCCCCTCCGTGGTCAGCGTGGTCTGCCCGGGCGCGATCGCCCGGTAGTCCCAACGGGACAGGCCCTGCGGGAGCATGACATTCAGGGGCACCACCTGCAAGAGAGTCTGGTCGACCACCGGCGCGGACCACTGGCGATCGCGCAGCTGGAGCGAGAGCACCTGCCCGACCTTCAAGGTGACAGTATGGTTGCTGTCGTGGTTGGTGAGCAACACCTGGTCGCCATTCGCGGCGCCCGGGGTCGGCGTGGTTTGGCGGGGAGCCGGGGGCGGCGCGGCGGGCGGGGTCACTGTCGGCGGCAGCGGCGGGAGCGCCGTATCGGTCGGCGGCGGGGCCGGCGTCGCGGTGGCCACGGGCCGGGGGGCCATCGTCGGCGCGGGGGGCAGCGTATCGGTCGCCGGGAGCGCCGTCGCGGCCGGCGCCAGGGTATCCGTGGCTACGGCGGTCGGCGCCGCCACGGTCGTCGGCGTGTCCAGGGCCCCGGGCGCATTGGTGCCACAGCCGGCCAGCACGCCGGCCAGCAAAGTGCATACCAGGATCATCCGTACGTTAGGCATAAGTCTACCTCCATCATCCCTTAAACGTGTGGCGGGCCGGAATTGTTCCCCAGTGCGCCAAGCGACGAAGGGATCACGTCAGGAATCGAGCAGTGCCCCGGCCCGCGCCAGGTAGCGATCGTATTGCAGGCGGGCCACGTCTTGCCAGCCGGCCGGCCGCGCGACCAGGCGCGCATCCCGGCCCCGCGGGATCTCATACAGCGCCCGTGCGAATCGCACGACCCACCAGAGCAGGGTCAGCACGTAATAAACACGGATGCGATCCGCCGCGGCACGCTCACCACGCAGGGCGCAATAGGTGTCGCTAACCCACTCCCAGCGGGCCGGCGGCACGGTTTGATATTGCGGGTGGGCCATGAGGTCCGCGATCTCGAAGGCCCCGTCGCCCCAGCCGCTATTTTCCCAATCCACCGACGCCCATGCCGCCGGTCGGCGGATAAAATTGAGCGTGTTCGAATCGCAGCGGCAAAAACAAGGCCGCGGTGGCGGCCAGGTGGGGAAGGCCCTGGTATCCGCCCGCTGGACCAGGGCAGCTAAACCGTCCGGCCAGGCCACCGGGGGAATACGCGATAGCTGCTCATGGATGCGCGCCTGGCCGGTAGTGGCACTAGTCATCGAAAGCACGGCCGGGCGCAGATCGCTGGGCAGCGTGGCCGGCGTCAGGTGGTGGATCGTCGCGTAGTGGTCCAGTAGCGCCCCCCAGCCGGCATCCGTGCCCGGCGGGTCCGCCGCGACCGGTCCCTCCAGCCAGGTTTGTACGACGACCGGGCAGGCATAACGGTCGCGGTCGAGCAGCACCGGGTCGGGCGCCAGGGCCAGGCCGGCGTCCCGCAAGGCACAGAGGGCCGCATACTCGCGTCCAGCGCGATCCCGCTCGTCGCGGATAGTGAATTTGATGGCCAGGTCGTGGTCGGGATCCCGGGCGCGATAGAGGAGATTGTTCGCGCCTCCGCCGACCGGCGCCACCTGCCATTGCGCCCACGGGCCGGCGGCCGCCGGTTGCGCGGCCGCTAAATAGTCGAGCAGCGGGCGAAGCGTCATGTGGCCTGGATGGCGGGCACCTGCTCGACCAGGTCCTCGGCCGCGCCGTAGGCCTCGTGTAGCGTGGCGCTGACCCCGGGCGCCGGCACCCAGAAGCCGCGGCCTTCGGCCTCCAGCAGCCGGCCGACCAACGCCTGGTAGGCCTGCGGGTTGAGATCGGCCATCTGCGCCCGGCGGGCCGCGTCGAGCACGTAGGCGTCGGCGATCCCATCGTAGACCCAACCGGGCACGGCGGCGGTCGTGGCGCTCCAGCCGAGGGTATTGGCCACGCGGACGCCGATCTCGCGTACACCCTCGTAGCCGAAGCGCAGCATGCCCTCGCTCCAGCGGGGGTTGAGGAGCTTGGTGCGACTTTCGATGGCCACCATCTCGTCGAGCCGGCGCAGCCGGCTGCCGAAGCCCTGCACATCCAGCACGTAGCCGGCCGGCGGAGCGCCCGTCAGCTGCTCGACGGCTTGGGAGACCCCGCCGAGGTATTCGAAATAATGATCGATATCGCTGATCCCGGTCTCGATGCTGTCGATATTCTGGAAAGCCAGGTCGACCGGGCGCAGGGCCTGGGCCAGCAGGGCCTCGGCGGCCTGGCCCTCGACGCCGCGGCCATAGGCGAAGCTCTTGCGCGCCAGAAACGTCGCGGCGAGCATGCCCGCATCGTCCCAGACGCCGGTCTCCACCTGGAAGTTGATATTCGCGCCATAGGCGCCCGGCGCGTTGCTGAACACGCGCGTCGCCGCCGCGTCAGGGGCTAGCCCGGCCGCCTGCGCCGCCCGCACGTTGCGGCGCACAAAGTTGTCCGCCTCGGGCTCGTCGGCCGCCGCGGCCAGGCGGACGGCGGCATCCAGCAGGGTCAGCTGGTTGGGCAGCAGGTCGCGAAAGATGCCGGAACAGGTGAGCACGACGTCGATGCGCGGGCGGCCCAGCGTGGCCAGGGGCAGCAGGCGCACGCCGGCCACACGGCCCAGCGCATCCCGGGTCGGCGCGGCGCCGAGCAGCCAGAGCGCCTGGGCGATCCCTTCACCACCGGTCTTGAGATTATCGGTGCCCCAGAGCACGAGGGCCACGGCGCGGGGCCAGGTGCCCTGCTCCTGCCGGTAGCGGTCGAGCAACGCCGTGGCCGTGTGGCGCGCGGCCTCCCAGGCGATCGCGGTGGGCACGCTGTAGGGGTCGAGCGCGTGGATGTTGCGGCCGGTCGGCACGACTGCGGGGTTGCGCACGACGTCCGCGCCGGGCGAGGGGGGCACGTAGCCGGCGTCCAGGGCGGCCACGATGGCCCGGGGCTCAGCGTCCTGCGCCAGGTCCCGGGCCAGCCCCTGGAGCCACTGGAGCAGCGGCGCACTCGCCGCGGGGGGCACGCCCGCGCCGGCCAGTTCCGCGGTGGCCGCCGCCGGCCCGCCATCCAGCAAGCGCGCCATGGCCGCCCGCCCGATCGCGCGCAGCCGCTCTTCGGATTTTGGATTTTGGATTTTGGATTTTGGATTGGAGACGTCGTCAATGGCGATCCGGCTATCGTCTCCTGCCCCCCACCCCCCAACCCCCCACCCCTCGCCTGCGGATTGGGGATTTGGGATTGGGGATTTGGGATTGGGGCCGGTGGGCGTGGCGCTGCGGGCATCGTTCTCTGATCCCTGATCCCTGACCCCCGACCCCTCGTCCGACCCCCACCCCCCAACCCCCAACCCCTCGCCTGCGGATTTTGGATTGGGGCCGGGGTCAGTGGCGATCCGGATATCGTCTCCT
>DATGEF010000804.1:0-4972 GCA_035310405.1 Chloroflexia bacterium
GACAGCTGCTCGTCCAGGGGGATCAGCTGCTTCGGGTAGTAGTAGACGGCCACCTGCTTGAGCCGGCTCTCGCCCTCACGCGTCCGGTCGCCGGCCATCTGGTCCTCGATCCAGTAGCGGGACGACCGCCCGCGGGACTCATCGTCCATCGCTTAACGCTCCTTTCTGCATCAGGCGTTCGGCCACCTTCTCCACGATCTCGGCGTCGATCTGGCGCTTGTCGAGCCGGGGCGCCTGGTCGAAGCACATCGAGCAGATGTTGACGATGTGGCGCGGCACCCCGCCCGAGTGCTTGAAAACCGACTCGATCGTGCCGGGGGCGAAGAGCTGGATGCCCTCGGCCAGGCCGGCGGTGCGCAGGCGATACTCGATCATCTCCCGGACCTGGGCCACGCTGCGCAGCGGCTCCAGGGTCATCGTGAAGCGGACCCGCGAGGCCAGGTTGCGCTTTTTGGCGATCTTCTCTTGCAGCTCCAGCTGGCCAAAGATGACGATCTGCAGGATGCGGTGGTCGTCCAGGGAATAGTTGAGGAAGATGCGCAGCCGCTCCAGCCCATCATAGGAGAGACACTGGCCCTCGTCGATCACCAGCAGCGGCACGTGACCTTCGCGGGCCTGGCGCTGCAAGAAGATGATGAACTGCTCGCTGAGCTCGGAGCGCGTGCTGCCATACGGCTTCTGGTCGAAGGCGAGCAGCAACTGGCGCGTGAACTCGGCATCGGTGACCTGGGACGGGTCCAGGATCTCGCCGAGCACAAAGGGCTTGAACAGGTCGCTGGTCCGGGTGCGCTGGCGCAGCACCGCCATCAGGCTGCTTTTGCCGAGGCCCACATCGCCATAGATGATCGACAGCCCGCCCCGGCGCAAGACATGGCGCACCAGCAGGTCGAGGGCCTCCCGATACTGGTCCGCCAGATAGAAGTAGCGCGCGCTGTCTTCCGGGTTAAAGGGGTCCTCGCGCAGCGACGGATGGAAGAAAGCCATCGCCAGTTTCTGATACTGACTCGCCATGGGCGGCACCTCATAAGCGTCGGGAAGCGAACCCCCGCCCCCGGCCCCGTCAGGCGCGATCAGGAGGGTTGACATTGATGTCAATAGTACTGCAAAACATTGATGAAGTCAATAGCCCTGACAGCGGTGTTGGTGCTAATGGCTTATCGGCATGTTAGTACGTTGGCATAGCATCACAGTAGCAGCAATTTGACAGGGCGGCGGAAGCGGGTATAATAAGACTCAACCGGCCGCCGGCAGTCGTGGCAGTGCCTACGACGCGCTGGAGAATCAGCGATATGTAGCTAAGGAATGTCGACCGCATGAGCAATCGCGTCTATCGCACGGAAGAGGCCCTCGCCCTGCTCGCCGATCGGGGCCAGGATACCACCGCCCGGGTGCTGCGCAATATCGAGAAGCAGCTGGATCTGCATGTGCAACGGGAGCGCAGCGCCACGCAGAGTGTCGAGGACGACGACCAGGGCCCTCGCCTCTATACGGCGGCCGATCTCGAACTGTTGGAACGGGTGCTCGTGCTGCAAAAAGCCGGCCTGCACCTGATCGAGATCCGCGGCATCCTGGTCGAGCATGATCATTATCTGTTGGAGTTTCATGCCAACAGCCTGCGCTGCGCTCTCGACCTGCTGACCGCGATCCAGGGCGAGTGGCACAGCCCGGCCGCGTAGAGGATTGGACGCCGTGACCCACGACAGCACCAGGCCCGGGCATAAGACCCGCATCATCGCCATCGCCAACCAGAAGGGCGGCGTGGGCAAGACGACCACGACCGTCAACCTGGGCGCCGAGCTGGCCGTCCTGGGCCGGCGCGTGCTGCTCATCGACCTCGATCCGCAGGCCGCGGCCACATACTCGCTCGGCATCGACCCCGAGGCCCTCGACTTCACGCTCTATAACGTGATGGTCCGACGCGAGGGCAGCATCGACGCCCTGATTTACCAGACGCCGGTCGCGGGCATGGATATCATCCCCTCGAACCTCGACCTGGCCGCCGCCGAGCTCGACCTCTTCCGCAACTATACGCGCGAGCGGGTGCTCAAAGAAGCCCTGGCCCCGATCGTCGACCGCTACGACTATATCCTGATCGACTGCCCGCCCAGCCTGACCCTGCTGACGGTCAACGCCTTTGTCGCCGCCACCGAGGTGCTCATCCCGTTGCAGACCCATCTCCTGTCGCTGCGCGGCGTCCACCGGCTGCTGTCGACGGTCAACGAGGTGGCGCCGCTGAACCCGGATATCAAGATCCTGGGGATTCTGCCGACGATGTACGACTCGCGCAGCAACCTGAACCGCGAGATCTTGCAGAATATCGGCCAGGTCTACGCGGGCCGCGTCTTCAGCTCGGTGATCCGCTACGGGGTCGTCGCCGCCGAGGCCCCGGGGCAGGGAGTGCCGATCCGCCTCTACGCGCGCAACTCGCCGGTCGCCAAGTGCTACCAGGACCTGGCCGCCGAGATCGTGGCCGACGAAACGGCCGCCCCCGCAGCCAGCGCCCCGGGCGGCAAGCGCAAAGCAGCGGGCGCGCCGGCCCCCGGCGAGGCGCCGCGATGAGCAAGCCCCGCGTCCCGCAACGCGCCTGGCAGGCCCTGATGCAGGCCAGCCCGGAGGAGGGCGTGCAGCCGCTGAAGGACGCCAAGCGCATCAATATCGACCTGATCCATCCCGATCCGCGCCAGCCGCGCAAACATTTCGACGAAGCGGCAATGGCCGAGCTCGTCGCCTCCGTCGAGCAGCGCGGCATCTTGCAGCCGATCACGGTACAGAAGCGGCCCGCGGGCGGCTACTTCGTGGTCACCGGCGAGCGGCGCCTGCGCGCGGCGCGCACCGTGGGCCTGGAGACCGTGCCCGCCCTGGTGGTCGACCTCAGCGAGACCGAGCTGCGGCTGGACCGCGTGATCGAGAACCGCCAGCGCCAGGACCTGAGCGACCTGGAATTTGCCCGGGCCATTACCGAGATCCGCAACGACCTGGCGACCCAGGCGCCCAACCTCTCCTCCAACGAGCTCGACGACCTGGTCGGCCAGCGGCTGGGGCTCGCCGGCCGGACCGTGCGCAGCTTTGCCGCCGTGCTCAACCTGGACCCGGCCATCGAGGCGCTGCTGGGGGAGAAGCTGACCGAGTTGCGCACCCGCGGCCTGGCCCGCGTGGCCTATGATCGGGCGCTCCAGCTCGCGCTGGCCCAGGCGATCCTGGACCACGACCTGAGCGGCCGGCAGACCCTGGCCATCGCCCAATTGCTCAAGCGCAACCTGGGCCTGGCGGTCGCGGAAGCCGTCCAGCAGGTGCTGGGCCGGGGGGCGGCCCCGCCGGCCGGCCCGGTGGAACCCGCCCCGCCTGCGTCCGATGAGGATACCGACCAGGATACGTTAGAGAGCCACTTCGACCCGGCCGACCCCGCGCGGCGCTACTGGCTGCTGACGACCTATCTGAGCCGGGCCGGAGCCATCCTGGCCGAGCCAGGGGCCGATGAAGAGGTTCCGCTGTCCAGGGGGCAGGTCGGCGACCTGGCGCGGCTCCTGGAGCCGCTGGTGCGCTTGTACGCCACGCTACAGCCGGCCATCGAATACATCCAGCGCAAGCGCGAGGCCGGCGACGACGGCTATGAGGGCGAGCCGCTGCCCCATCACCTGGCGCTGATGCTGCCCTATGGCCGGGCGCCGGAAACGCCGGCCCGCGGGCTCCACGCCGTCCGAGGCGGGGCGGGCAAGGGCGCCCAGCGCCCGGCGGCGCGCGCCAAGGACGCGGCCCGGCTCACGCCGGTACCCAAGCGCCGATCTGCCAGCAGCGAGAGCGCCGAGTAAGTAGGAGATCCGGCCCGTGTGGCGGGCCGCACGCGTCGCTTCGGGAGGTAAGAGTATAGAGGCAGGTGGAGCAGGGCAAACGAAAAGGACTCGGCCGTCACCCGAGTCCTCTCTTGCAGGCTTCACAACACTGTTGTCATTCGAGAAGCTATCGGCTTAACCCTGGCAAGCGAGGCCGGTAGGCTCCTCCCCTCAGTGCGCAAAACTGGAAGTCCGCTACTTGCGTAGTGGAAGGGCATGTTATTGCCCCCTTCCAAACCCTGCACGCCTATCATACCGCAGTTTTGCGCCCTTGTCAAGGGTTGCGACGGCGGAGGAGAGGGGAGAGCTTGCCGGTCGGGGGGTTTCCTGCCAGGGCCAGGGGACCCGGATTCCAAAGGATCACGATGATGTACGGCAAGCCCACGGCGGGTATCCGCCACCCATCCGCCGCCCCGAGTGCGGCCCCCCCGGCGCCCACCCGCCCGGTCGGGGACGATGCGGCCGCGCCCGGAGAGGCGCCCGCGGCCGCGGTCGGCGGGGAGCTGACGCCTGCCCTGATCCGGGAGTGGGGGCCCCTGCTCAAGCCGACCGGGATCGGGCTGCTGGTGGCGCTGCACAGCTTCGAGGAAGCCACGCCGGGCCACCCCTACTATGGCTGGGCGCACTGCACACAGAACGCCCTGGCGGCCTACCTCGATACCTCACAGGATACCATTGCCCGCTATACGAACCTGCTGCAGACCTGTGGCCTGCTCCAGGTCGAAGACGTCGAGACGCCGCGCGGCAAGCAAAAGCTCTACCGCGTGGCACGCGGGCTGCCCCTGCCATCCCTGGCCCTGCTGGAGTACCTGGCCTTCGACGCCGATCCCTGGTCGCGCAAACACAGCGCCTGGCTGACGGGTGCGCTGGCCGCCCTCGGCCCGGCCACCGAGCTGACCCGCCTGACGGCGATCATGGGGCGGGCCTACCGGGTCGCGATCGATGGGCGGGGACTGGCCACGATCGTCGACGGCGCCCGGCTGACGCGGCCAGGCAGCTACATCCGCCGCCGCGAGCCGAGTGCCCAGCAGCCCGATCTCTTGCCGGCCGCTGTGTTTGCTGCCCCATCCGCATCATGCGGACAACCGGCGAGTCTCGCCGCCCGTGATGCGTCCGACGAGTCCGCATCAGGCGGACTCCTG
>DATGEF010000805.1:0-9793 GCA_035310405.1 Chloroflexia bacterium
TGGATGAGGTCGGCTACATCGTCCCCGCCGAGTTCACCATGACCAATGTCCCGGGGGTCTTTGCCGCCGGCGATGTGACCTACGGGCCCAAGTCGATCATCGCGGCCGCCGCGCATGGGCAGAAAGCGGCCCAATCGATCCATGCGTACTTGCGCAAGCTCGCCCCCCACCAGGTGAGCGAGCTGCCGGCGGACGAATTCCAGACCGCGTCGACGCTGCCGCCGGACGGCCGCATCACCCTGGATCTCCGCCCAACGGCCCGGGAGGTCATGCCCTTACGGGAGAGCGCCGCGACCCGCGAGCGGTCGCTGGAGTTTGCCGCCGGCTTGAGCGAAGACCAGGCCCGGCGCGAGGCCGGGCGCTGCCTGCGCTGCGATCTGGCCTACCGCTGCCCGACCATCACGGTGGTCGAGGGGCCGCCGGTGGCGGCCGGCCCGCCACATTCCTGAGGCGATCGGTTTTTACAGCCAAGACGGTCAAGGAGGGGCTGCTATGTCAGTCGAAGATCTAACTACGGCCATCATTAAGGGGATCAATGCCGGCGCGGAACAGTTTCTGGAAGGCACCCTGGCCGCCATGCTGCCGGTGATCTGGCTCGCGATCCTGGGCCTCCACCTGGGACGGCCCTATATCTTGCAGATGATCGACCGCTTTACCCTGCGGTTGGGCGCCGACTTACTCTGGCTGGTCTATGTCGCCAGCCGCGATCTGCTGATCATCACCGGGGTCGTCATGAGCTTTATGTTCTTCTTCCCCGACGTCGTGGTCACCGACCAGTTGCCGCTCACCGGGGGCCTGGCCGCCGTCATGCTGTTCGGGGTGCTACTGGTCAAGCTGATCGGCGACCCCGACCACAACCTGCGGGACTTCCGGCTGGTCATGTCCCTGTTAGGGCTGGGCTCGCTCTTCTACTTCGTGCCCTATATCCTGGGCGTGCAGTTCAACAGCGTCGACAGCAATCCGTTCGCCAACGTCAGCAATTTCCTGGTGACGAACAGCAATCCCACCTGGGCTGTGGGCCTGGCCTATCTCTCGATTGCCCTGATCGCCCTGCTCGGGGCGGTCGCGGCGGGCTACACCCTGCGCACCGGGGGGCGCGCCGAAGTACCGACAGCGACCGCGAACCAATAAGGCGGGTCCTGGCGCGCCGCGCCGGCCAGCCCAGGAAAGAACAGGAGGGCTCCGATGATCCTTGATCAAGTTATCACGGCGACGCAAACGCTGACCCAAACTGGCACCCCCTTGACGGCGGATGGCGTGGCCACGGCGATTACGCAAGCGCTGACCCAGGGGGGCGCCCAATGGCTGGTGAGTACCATCGTGGCCTTCTTACCGGTCCTCTGGACGATGACGCTCATGCTGCACCTGGGCCGCCCCTACGTGCTGCGGACGTTACGGCGCATGGGCCTGCGGCTGGGGGCCGATGTCTGGTGGATGTCGTACCTGCTGATGCGCGATGCCATGCTGCTGCTGACCTTCGGCCTGAGTTTCATCTTCTTCCAGCCCAACCTGGTGGTCAGTCAGGCCTTCCCGATCACGGGATCCCTGGCGACGCTGCTGCTGTTGCTGGCCCTCGCCGTCAAGCTCGCGCGCCGCGCCGACGACGACCTGGCCGCGTATCGCCTGGCGACGGCCTTCCTGGTGGCCGGGGCGACGCTGTACTATGGGGCGCTGGTGTTTGCCGTCGAGGCGGCGAGCCAGGATTACCTGGCCGGCTTTGCGCAGGCGTTCACGAGTAACACCGACGTGCCGGTGGCCCTGGGCCTTATGTGGGTGTCGTGGCTGGGCGTCGCGCTGGTGGCCGGCTGGCTGTTCCTGCGGGCGATGCAGGCCGCCACCCGCACGATGGGCCAGCCCCCCGCGCCCCCGGTCGCTGCGCCGCCGCCCCGGGAACAAACCTCGGCCGCGTAGGGTAGCGTTATGCTGGGGGAGTGGTTCAACCACTCCCCCTTAAGGAGGCTAGCGATGAACGGGACACAACCACTTGACCAGGCGACGCCGATCCCGGCGCTGCGGACCGCGGCCCCGGCGGCCGGCACCCCGCTGCGGGTGGGCGACTATATGACGGCCCGGGTGAAGACGGTGGCGGCCGGCACACCGGTGCTGGATGCTTACTATCTGATGATCCAGCAGGGCATCCGGCGCCTGCCGGTGGTGCGGGACGAGCAACTGGTCGGCATCGTGACCCTGGGCGATCTGCGCGAAGCCCGCCCTTCGCCGGCCACCAGCCTGAGCACCTACGAGTTGAATTACTTGCTCGCCAAGCTGACGGTGGAGCAGGTGATGACCCATCAGCCCTTCGTGGTGACGCCGGAGACGTCGATCAAAGAGGCCGCAGGGCTGATGCTGGCGCACAAAATCGGCGGCTTACCGGTCGTCGACGCGACCCACCGGCTGGTGGGCATCCTCACCGAGTCCGATCTGTTCCGCGTGCTCTTAACTCAACTCTGAGCCACAGGCGCCGGATCGGTGCCGACGGAGGGTACTACAATGCAAACGCCGGTGCGCCCCCCGGAAAAAGGGGACATCCCCGTTGCCGATGACCCGAAAATGCAGGTAGGGGCCTGGATGACCACGCCCGTCGAGGTGATCTCCCCCACGACGCCGATGCTCGACGCCTACACCTTGCTGATGCGCCGCGGCATCCGGCGCTTGCCGGTCGTCGAGCAGGATCGGCTGGTCGGCATCGTGACCCTGGGCGATCTGCGCGAGGCGCGGCCCTCGTCGGCGACCAGTTTGAGCATTTATGAGCTCAACTACCTGCTCGCGAAATTGGTGGCGGCCGAGATCATGACGCACACGCCCTACACCGTACAGGCGAACACGCCGATTCGGGAGGCCGTGCGCCTCATGCTCGAGCACAAGATCGGCGGCCTGCCCGTCGTGGATAGCGATAATCACGTCGTCGGCATCCTGACCGAGTCGGATCTCTTCCGGCTGCTGGCCGAGTTAGTGCGCCAAGGACCGACAGGTTAACGGGAGGGAGTCGGTGCTCGCCGCGCTATGGGAACGCGAAAGCAACCGGTTGAGCGAGGCCTGGGTGCAGGCGCTTCAGGCGCAGCCGGCCGATCCCTGCGCCGGCCGGCCGGTGGCCGAGCTGCAGGTAATCTGCCGCCGCGGCGTCCAGGCATTTCAAGCGATCCTGCAGGCCGAGGACGACTCGCTCGCCCAGCTCTTTGTCGCCGACCTGATTCGGCGCTGGGCCTCCTGCGGCTGTGGCTTGCCCCAGATCCAGGCGATCTTTCTCGCCTTCCGTCCGGTTGTTCGCGCGCAGTTGCTCGCCACCTACCTGAGCCAGGACGCGGCGAACCTCACGGCATTTGCGCACGATTGTGCGCGGCTGGACGCGGCGATCGACGGGATGCTGCTACGCTTTGGCGGCGACTACCAGGCCCGGGCGCAAGCGGAGCGCGATCGGCAACTCGCCCACCTCGCCGAGTTGAATGCCCGGTTGGCCGCGCTGGCGACGCACGACGAACTGACCGGCCTCTACAACTACCGCTTCTTTGCGCAGCGTTTGCAGGAAGAAATGCGGCGCAGCCGGCGCTACCAACGGCCGCTCGCCCTGATCATGGCCGATATCGACCACTTCAAGGACTTCAACGATCGGTTCGGCCACCAGGCCGGCAACCAGGTGTTGCGCCAAATCGCCACCGCGGTTACGGCGACCACCCGCAGCACCG
This sequence comes from Chloroflexia bacterium, assembly GCA_035310405.1. Classification (GTDB taxonomy): domain Bacteria; phylum Chloroflexota; class Chloroflexia; order QHBQ01; family JAICKM01; genus JAICKM01. Next base: position 3,684 of record DATGEF010000805.1, read on the forward strand.
ATATTGTGGCGCGCTACGGCGGCGAAGAGTTCACGGTGATCCTGCCGGAGACGGGCCTGCGGCTGGCCGGTGAAGTGGCCGAGCACGTCCGCAGCGCAGTCGCCGATCAGGTGAGTGTATCTGGGGTCCGCGTGACGATCAGTCTCGGCGTCAGCGTGTATCAGGCCGGCGATGCGGACGACGCGGCCCTGCTCCGTCGCGCGGACGCGGCCCTGTATCAAGCCAAGCAGGCCGGGCGTAATCAGGTTGTGGTAAGTTAGCGGAAAAGCCCTTGGCGCTTGCCCAGCATCGCCGCCCACCCCGGGCTCTTTTCGGCCCTTAGCCCAGCAGATGGCCCATGAGCCGGCGCTTGACCCCCTCGACCAGCAGCAGGTAGCTGCCGACCGCCCCGGCCAGGAAGACGAAGTAGGCCGCCGGCAGCGGGGTCAAGCCGAGATCGCCTGCCAGCGGGCTGTAGGGCAGCCCGATCCCGATCAGCACCACCAGCAGCGTCGTGATCGCCAACGGCCGGCTGGGCCGGCTGCGCAAGGGATTACCCGCGGTGCGAATAATAAATAGCACCAGCGTTTGCGTGGCCAGCGATTCGACAAACCAGCCCGTCTGGAACTCCCGCGCGCCGGCCTGGAAGACCCACAATAGCGCGCCAAAGGTCGCGAAGTCGAAGAGGGAACTGATCGGGCCGATATAGATCATGAAGTTGCGGATGAGGCCGATATCCCACTGATGGGGCTTGCGGATAAAACTGGGATCGACATTATCCGTCGGGATCGTGATCTGGGCCAGGTCGTACAGGAAGTTGTTGAGCAAAATCTGGGTGGGCAGCATCGGCAGGAAGGGTAGGAAGAGAAAGGCCCCGGCCATGCTGAACATATTCCCGAAGTTGGAGCTGGTGCCCATCAGCAGATACTTCATCACGTTGCCGTAGGCCTTGCGTCCTTCCAGGATGCCGTTGTGCAGGATCGCCAGCCCGGGGGCCAGCAGGATGATGGCCGCGGCGTCCTTGGCGACATCCACCGCGCTGGCGACCGAAATTCCCACGTCTGCCGTATGCAGGGAAGGCGCATCGTTGATGCCGTCGCCCATGTAGCCCACCACATGACCGCGGCTCTTCAGCGCGCGGATGATGCGGTTCTTCTGGGCCGGCGACACCCGGGCGAAGATCGTGGTCTGCTCGGCCACATGGGCCAGCGCGGGATCGGTCATCCGATCCAGCTCGTCGCCCAGCACAAGCCCGGCATTGGCGAGACCGACCTGTGTGCAAACATGGCGGGCGACGAGCTCATTATCACCGGTCAGGATCTTGACCGCCACGCCATCATCGCGGAGCGCCTGGAGGGCGGCGGCGGCATCGGGTAGGGGGGCATCGGCGAAGCTCAGATAGCCCGCGAGTACCAGGCCGCTCTCCTCGGCGGCGTGATAGACCGGCTGGACCGGCACGGCCTTGTAGGCGACGGCCAGCACCCGGTAGCCTTGCGCGCTTAACTGGCGATAGGTGGCCGCCGCCGTATCGGCGGCGGCGGCGTCAAGCGGCGCCCGTCCGCCCGCCGGCTCCCAGGTGGTGCAGCAGGCCAGGAGGCTTTCGGGCGCGCCCTTCGTGATCAGCAACCGTTCGCCCGGGGCGGTCGCGACCACGATCGAGACCCGGCGGCGCTCGAAATCAAACGGGATCTCCTCGCACTTCGCATAGGCGCTCACATCCGGCCGCCCATGCTGGAGGATCGCCGCGTCGAGCGGATCGGGGTGGGCCGGGTGCAGGATCGCCGTGTTGAGGGCATTGGTGATCCCGGTGTCGTGGGCCGCGTTCAGATAGGCGAGCACGAAGACCGCCGCGCTGGGCTGGCCCCGTGGATCGAGCGCCTGATCGAGGGTCATGGCGCCGCTGGTCAGGGTGCCGGTCTTGTCGCTGCAGAGGATGTCAATGCTGCCGAAGTTCTGGATCGCCGCGAGGTTCTTGACGATGACCTGGCGCCGGGCCATGTGGACCGCCCCTTGCGCCAGCGTGATCGCGATAATCATCGGCAGGAATTCGGGCGTGAGGCCCACAGCCAGGGAGACGGCGAAGAGGAGCGACGTAAAGGCGTCGCGGTGCGCGGCCGTGCTGACCAGGACGATGAAGAGCACCAGGAAGAAGACGGTGCGGGTGATGAGCAGGCCAAACTGGCGGACGCCGCGCTCGAACGCGGTTTCGGGCGGGCGGACGGCGAGGCGGACGGCGATATCGCCAAAGACGGTCGTGCGGCCGGTGGCCGTGACGACGGCGGTCGCGGTGCCGCTGACCACGGAAGTGCCGAGAAAGACGGTGCCGACGGGCCCGGGTCCGGCGGCCGCCGGCGCGGCCTCCTTTTCGACCGGCAGGGACTCCCCGGTGAGCGCGGCTTCCTGGACATGCAGATCGTGGGTCTGGATCAGGCGGGCATCGGCGGGGACCAGGTCCCCGGCCGTGAGGCGGATGACATCGCCCGGCACGACCTGCGGCCGAGGGTACTCGGCCCACTGGCCGTCGCGGAGCACGGTGGCCGTGGGGGCGACCTGGCTCCGCAGGTGCTCGGCGGCCTGCTGCGAGCGGTAGGTCTGGACGAGGTTGAGCAGGCTGCTCAGGATCACGATACTGACGATGATCCCCGCGTCGAGCGGATCGCCCAGCAGGACGGAGGCCAGGCTGGCGAGGAGCAAGATCAGGCTCAGCGGGGTGAAGATGGTGCCGAGGATCTGGGTGAGCAGGGCCCGCCGGGGCGGCGGGGCCGGATCGTTCGGGCCGTAGGTCGCCAGGCGCCGCGCGGCCTCCGCGCTGGTCAGCCCGGAAGCCGCGTGGTTGACTGGCCGATCGCGGTCCAGCAGATTCGGGAGCGCCCCGATCATCACGCGCCGCTTTGCGCGAGTACCGGGGGCCGATCCGTAGCCGCTGGGTTCGTCGCGGGTTCGGTGTGCCGGGCGGGGACGGCTTTAGGGCGGCAGAGCAGGACGGGCCCGGCCGCGCCCTGCACCACTTGCAACGCCACACTGCCGAGCCGCATCCGTTGGAAGCCCTGCCGGCCGTGCGTCGCCATGACGATCAGATCGCCCTGCCGGCGTTGGCTGGCATCCAGGATCGCCAGGGCCGGCTGGCCATGGGCCAACTCGGTCTCGATCGGGATGCCGGTCCCCCCCAGCCGCTCGGCGACCGCGCGCAAATACGCCGCCAGGTGGGTGCTTTGCACCGCGCGGGGCTGGGCGATCCAGAGCGGCACCTCACCGAGGGCCACCGCCCGCTCCGCCACCAGCGCATCGGCCGCCAGCAAGACGAGGGTCGCCCCGGTGGCGGCGGCCAGCGCGCAGGCGGGGGCGAGCGCCTGCTCGGCAAACGCGGAGCTGTCCAACGGGACCAGGATCGTCCGGTAGGCCGGTGGCGGTAGCTCCGCCGGCCGATCATGGCCGGGGCGGATCAGCAGGACCGGCACGGGCGTAGCGTGGAGCACAGCCTCGGCGACGCTGCCGAGCACCCAGCGCCCGATACCCGTGCGCCCGTGCGTGGCCATCGCGATCAGCTCCACCTGCGGATGCTTCAGCGTATATTCGACGATCGCCGTGGCCGGGTCGCCCTCCCGGACCGCCACGAACACCGGCGCGGGCAGGCGCGCGGCGACGAGGTGCAGGTAATCCTCGCCGGCGGTCAGCTCGGCGACCTGGCGTTCGGCGGCATGGTCCGGGAGCATGGCCATACCCAGCACGGCGTCGCCGACCAGGGCCGGGGTGGGCACGACGCGCAAGAGCGTCAGCCCGCGGCCCGTGGCCGCCGCCACGGCCTGGGCGTGGGCGAGCGCGCCCTCGGCCAGCGCCGAGCCGTCGAGCGGGACCAAAATCTGTGCTTGCATCGGAATACCTCCTGAGCGGCCGCCCGGCGCAGGACGCCGTCGTGCGCTGCTAGGGTGGGGTGCGGTTTATCGGTCTCGGCGACCATTACGCCCTCATTATCCCGGCCTCCCGTGAACAAGCCCATTGCAGCAGGTGAATAAGCGGTGTCAATTTTCCCGCATCTGCGCCATACACGCGCGGGCCGGGCTGGAGGCGCCAATGGCCCCGTTTTGTTTACCCATCGTTCACCGCAATCTACGGAGATATTGACCCGCGTGCCCGAAACTGGGGTCTGTATGCGCACCCGATTTCGTGCGCCTGTTGATTACCCACGGCGACGCCGCGACTACGGAAAGGACAAATCGATGAACACCATTGCGAAGGACGGACCGGCGACGGAGGAACCCGAGGCGTATATGGAGGGCCGGCCCGCGGGCACTGCGCAGCAGATGCCACGCATCGACCTGCCCTGGACCGCCTATGCCGCGCCCCTCCGCACCTGGCCGGCCCAGTTTCACAACAAGCTGTTCACCCCGAGCGACGCGCTCCAGGCCGTCCATTCCCACCAGCGGGTCTATATCGGCGGCGGCTGCGGCGAACCGCTGGTGCTCGCTCAGGAGTTGGTGCGCCGGGCCGGCTCCGTGCGGGAGGTCGAAATCATCCAGATCCTCACCGCCGGGCACGCCGCCTACGCGGCCCCTGAGCTGGCCGCGGCCTTCCGCGTCAACGCCCTGTTCATCGGCGCCAACGTCCGCGGCGCGGTCCATGCCGGGCGCGCCGATTACACCCCTGTGTGCCTCTCCGAGATCCCGCACCTGTTCCGCGAGGGCTATCTGCCGATCGATGTCGCCCTGATCAGCGTGTCGCCGCCCGATGCCCGGGGGTATTGCAGCTACGGGGTGGAGGTGGGTGTCACCAAGGCGGCGGTGGAAAGCGCGCGCCTGGTCATCGCCGAGATCAACCCGCACATGCCGCGCGTCTGGGGCGACTCCTTCATCCACCTCAACCAGATCGACCGTGCGGTCCTGGTCAACTACCCGCTGCCCGAGCAGCCCCAGAGCCGCCCCAGCCCGGTCTATGCGGCGATCGGCCACCAGATCGCCACCCTGATCGAGGACGGCGCCACGCTGCAGCTGGGGATCGGCGCCATTCCCGATGCCGTGCTGCCCTGCTTGGTCGACAAGCGCGACCTGGGCGTGCATAGCGAGATGGTATCCGACGGCATCATCGACCTGGTCGACGCCGGCGTGATCACCAACCGGCGCAAAACCCTGCTGCCCGGCAAGATCGTCACCAGCTTTCTGCTCGGCTCGCGCCGCCTCTACGAGTTCGCGCATGATAACCCGATGCTGGAGCTGCACCCGACCGAATTCACCAACGATCCTTTCATCATCAGCCGCAACGACCGGATGGTGGCGATCAATTCGGCCCTGCAGATCGACCTCACCGGCCAGGTTTGCGCCGACTCCCTGGGGACGCGCTTCTACAGCGGGGTGGGCGGGCAGGCCGACTTCATGCGCGGGGCGGCCCGCTCGCAGGGCGGCAAGCCGATCATCGCACTGCCGGCCACGGCCCTGAACGGTCAGGTGTCGCGGATCGTGGGCGTGCTGGACGCGGGGGCAGGCGTGACGACCACGCGCCACGACGTCCACTACGTGGTGACCGAGTACGGCGTCGCCGCGCTCTACGGCAAGACCGCGCGCCAGCGGGCGAAAGCCCTGATCGCCATCGCCCACCCGGACTTCCGGGCCGCGTTGCACGAGACGGCGGTGGCGCATGGGCTAGCCTGACCTCGTGTAGATTCTCGGGTGCGCTCCTCGGCAGGAGCGCGTATCGGATGGCAAGTACAGAGGTAGGGGAGGGCAGGACCATGAAGATCTTGATCGCCGTGGCGAGCAAGCATGGCAGCACCCGCGAGATCGCCGAGACGATTGCCGCGGAGCTGCGGGACGCGAAGCACATCGTCTCCGTGCGGGAGGCCGACGCGGTGAACGAGATTGCCCGGTATGATGCGGTCATCCTCGGGAGCGCGGTCTACATGGGCACCTGGCTGGATGCGGCCCGCAGTTTCGCCGCGCAGCACCGCGCTGCGCTGGCGCAGCGGCCGCTCTGGCTCTTCAGCAGTGGGCCGCTCGGGGCCAACTTCCCCGAGCGGCCCGATGACCCGGACCAGCTCGCCCTCCCGCTGGACGGGGTCGAGATCCGCGACCACCGCGTGTTCGTGGGTAAGCTCGACCGGCGCAACTTTAGTTTCGGCGAGCGACTCATGGCGAAGGTGG
>DATGEF010000806.1:0-2164 GCA_035310405.1 Chloroflexia bacterium
GCCGGCGGGGGGCGGGCCGCAGATCGGCGGGCAGAACGTCTTCCACTACGACTACGCGATGGGCATCGCGGGGACCGACCCGGGCAACGTGATGTACATCCGCTCGACGGACAACGGCACGACCTGGTCGACGCCGCTGCAATTGAACACGGACACGACGACGCTGGCGCAATGGATGCCGTCGCTGACGGTGACGGCGGGGGGCGCGGTGTTGGCGACGTGGTACGACGAGCGGTCGGGCCCGTGCGGGACGGCAGGAGCGACGACGCCGTGCTGGCAGCGCTACGGGCGGGTGTCGCTGGACAACGGGGCGACGTGGCAGCCGGACGCGCCGGTGGGCGACGCGGTGAGCCCGTTGCCGGCGCAGCCGGACACGAACGTACAGCCGCTGTACGCGGGGGACTACGACTACTCGAGCAGCTTCGGGACGACGGCGTACACGACGTGGGACGACGGGCGGACGCTGATCGGGGGCAGCTCACAGCAGGACGTCTATTTCGACAAAGTACCGCTGCTGCAGGGGACGCCGACGCCGACGGTGACGGGCACGCCGCCGACCAACACGCCGACGCGCACGGTGACGAACACGCCGACGCTGACGCCGACGCCGTGCTTGGGGGCGAACGCGATCGTCAACGGGGGCTTCGAGACGGGGGCGCTGGCGCCGTGGGTGGCGGCGGGCGGCAACCCGAACCCGACCATCGACAACACGCACCACCACACGGGGAGCTTCTCGGGCTTGCTGGGCACGCTCAGCGGGGGGGAGCCGACCGGGGACAGCATCCTCTACCAGACGATCACGGTGCCGGCGAGCGGGGGCATGCTGAACTTCTGGTACTTCCCGCTGACCACCGACAGCATCACGTTTGACTGGCAGGATGCCTATATCACGGACACGAGCGGCAACATCCTGACCACGATCTTCCACCTGTGCGTGAACGATGGGGTCTGGGATAACCAGACCTTCAACATGGCGCCGTATGCCGGGCAGACGGTGCGCGTCGAGTTCCTGGTGCACCAGGACGGCTTCGGCGACCTGACCTCGATGAACGTCGACGACGTCACGCTGCAGCCGGTCATCGCCTGCGGCACGAACACGGCGACCGCTACCGGCACCCCGCCGACGAACACCCCCACCCTGACGGCCACGGTTACCCCTTGCGTGGGTGGCTGGGTCGTCGATGCGCCTTTGACGGGCGCGCGCATGGGCGCGGCGGTCGGCGTGGCCGGGGGCTTCATTTATGAGGCCGGCGGCTACGACGGCGCCGCCAACTCGCTCACCGCCTCGCGCTACAACGGCAGCGGCAGCTGGACGGCGATCGCCAGCATGACCACCGCGACCTTTGACGCCAGCGGCGCCAGCGACGGCACCAAGTTCTACGTCATCGGCGGCTACCAGGCCGCCGGGGTCGGCACGACCCTGCAGATCTATGACCCGGGCACCAGCACTTGGTCGGCGGGCGCGGTGCTCCCGACCGGGGAAGCCGGCGCGGCGGCCGTCTACTCGAACGGCAAGATCTATGTCTTCGGCGGCTGCAACGATAATAACTGCTCGGCGCCGCTGACGACGTTGCAGATCTACACCGTGGGCACCAATACCTGGAGCACCGGGGCCGCCATCCCGCAGGGCGATACGTTCGGCTCGGCCGGGGTGATCGGCAACTACATGTACCTGGCCGGGGGCGTGAGCGGGGCCGCGTCCACACTCAAGACCTACCGCTACGATCCGGTGGCCAACACCTGGAGCGACGTCGCGATGGCGGACCTGCCGGAAGTCTGGTGGGGCGCCGCCACCGGCGTGCTGAACGGCCAACTCTACATGTTCGGCGGGGTCCTCGCCAACTTCAGCACGGTCACCAATAAGACGATCGTCTATGACCCGGTGAGCGATACCTGGACCTACAAAGAGCTGATGAACACGGCGTCGTACCGCCAGCAGGGCGCCACCCTCAACAGCCACCTCTACATCGTGGGCGGCTCGACCGGGGGCTTCACGCCGACGACGCGGGTCGAAAGGTACAACCCGCCCGCGTGTGCCAGCGCCACGCCGACGGTAGCGCCGACGAACACGGCCACGGCGACGAACACGGCCACCAATACGGTCGTGCCGAGCAACACGGCCACCAGCACGGTCGTGCCCAGCAGCACGGCCACCGCGCGGCCC
>DATGEF010000807.1:0-2457 GCA_035310405.1 Chloroflexia bacterium
CGGGTCATATCTAATGTACGATCTGACGGATCTACGGAAAAGTGCATAACAGGCTCTAGGGCTGGCTGTACGGATCGCTGTAGCCCCCGTTTTCTAAACGGGGGTTACGGCGCGCCGGATTCTCTAAAAATGTAGGCGGGCCCTCAGACAGTCGCCGCGACGGAGTCGAGGATCAGGATCTCGCCGCTGCTGCCGTCCACGCGCACGCGCTGGCCGGTGTGCAGCCGCCGGGTGGCATCGTGGACGCCGACCACCGCCGGGATGCCGTACTCGCGGGCCACTACCGAGCCATGCGTCATCATGCCGCCGATCTCCATCACCAGCCCCCCGGCAGTCAGGAAGAGGGGAGTCCAGCCGGGATCGGTCGCCGGGCAGACCAGGATCTCGCCGGGGGCCAGGTGCGCGCCCTGCGGGTCGAGCACCACGTGGACGGGGCCCTCGACCACGCCCGCCGAAACCGGGCTGCCGATCAGGGTGGTGCTATCGCTTTGCACCGCCCCGAGGCCGGCGTAGAAGGCGCGCCCGTCGCTGAGGAGCAGCCGGGGCAGGAGCCGGCGCGCCTGTTCCCGCTTCGCGGTGGCGCGCCGCTCGGCCACCAGGGCGCGCCAGTCGCGCGGCTCTCCGGCGACCAGGGCTTGCAGCTCGGCCAGGTGCAGGTAGCACACATCGTCGGGCGCGGCCAGCGTCCCTTGCGCGACCAGGGCCGCGCCGGCCCGCAGCAGCGCGGCGCGCGCGATGCCGAACACCCGGATCATCGTGAACTTGGGGCTTTCGCGCATCCCGGCAAAGGTCCGCATCCGCCGGGCCAGGAAGCGGATCACGCCGGCCTTGCGTCGCCCGCCCGGCGTGGCCAGCGCCGCGGCGGCGAGATCGCGGATGGCGGCTTGGGCCGCCGCCGCCCCGCGTCGGAACTGGGCATCGGGGGCCTGGGCGGGCGACTCGATCTGCCCATAGCTCTGCAAGCTTTGCAGGATCGGCGTGGGATTTTCCCCCCAGCGGGGCCGGCCCAGGTCGACCTCGCCCACGCCGCGCATCCCGTAGCGGCGCAGGAAGGCGGCGACCGCCTGCTGGGCGACGGGCGGCAGGCGGCCGGCCTGGTAGGCGGCGGCCAGATCGGCGGCGCTGTCGGCGCGGAATCGGGCGGCGGCGGCCGGGTCGCTCTGGATGCGGCGGGCCGTCTGCCAGAGGGCCAGGTCCATCTCGGTGGTCACGTTATGGGGCAGGCCGCGCGTCATCTCCCGGGCCAGGACCGCGCCACCCGGCACCGTGCCGGCCAGCCGGTGGAGCGCGCCCAGCGATCCCAGCCCGGTCGCGATGCCCGGCAACACATAGGCCTTGAGTATCCCCTGGGCCTCGGCAAAGCTAGTGGAGAAAAAGGCGACCGCCGCCTGCGGCGTGGCGACCGCCAGGCTACGCGCTTCCAGCTCCGCTAACCCCGCCTCCGCCCGGCGGCGCATATAGCGATAGCGCGCCTGGGGGCGGAGCATATTCAGGATCACCCGGCTCAGGATCGGCCCCAGCCCCTGCGCCAGGTGCCGCAGCGCGGCGGGGCGGGGGCGGCCCGCGCGCACGGCCAGGCGCGGGTCGGCGAGCAGGGGGGTCAGGGCCTGGGCGGCCCCCGGGTCCATAAATTCGCCGGCGATAGGGATGAGCTTGCGCCCGATGGGGCTACGCAGGATCGGAGTGAGATCCATGAACAGGCGTTCCCCGGCGACGTAGAGCAGCGGCTGGCTTTCAATGGTCAGGCGGTAGCCGAAAAGCCCGCCGAGCGTAGCGAACAGTAAGCGGAGCGCGTCTTGCCCCAGCGGCGTATAGGGGTCGAGCACGCCCTGCACCGAGGCGAACGAGAAGTAGACGCGCAACGGGTCGGGGCCGGCCCCGGTGGGCAGGGGATAGAGCGAGGTGATCGGCCGCGCCTGCACCAGGTAGAGCCGGCCGCCGGCCCAGGCCCATTCGATATCCTGCGGGGTGCCGTAATGATCGGCCACCTGCCGGCCCAGGCGGGCCAGGTCGCCGATCGCCGCGTCGGGCAGCGCCTGCTGCCCGGCGTTGGCGCCGGCGTCGCTGACGGTGCGGGTGCCCCCGCCCGCCTGACCGATGATCGCCAGCGCCTTCGCCCCCAGCGTCTTCGTCACGATGCGCCCGCCGCCGTCCAGCACGTAGTGGTCGGGTTCCACCTGCCCCGACACCAGCGCCTCGCCCAACCCCAGCGTGGCATCAATCACGACCTGGTCGCGCTGGCCGGTGAGGGGGTTGGCCGTGAAGAGCACGCCGGACGCTTCGCTCGGCACCATCTCCTGCACGACGACCGCCAGGGCCACGTCGTCGGGGGCGATGCCGTTGCGCGCCCGGTAGCCGATGGCCCGCGCCGTCCAGAGGCTGGCCCAGCAGCGTACAATGGCGTCGAGCAGCGCGTCCCCGCCCTCGATGTTGAGGTAGGTATCCTGCTGGCCGGCG
>DATGEF010000808.1:0-11758 GCA_035310405.1 Chloroflexia bacterium
CGGGCGCGAGCAGCACCGGATCCTGGACATTGTCCGGGCTGACCGGCGCAGCGGCCTGGGCCGGATTGCGGGCCGGGTCGGGCCGCATCATCTCGCTCAAGGTGCCTTTCTCGACCGAGAGGTAAATTTTCCCCTCCGCGACCCGATCGATCGCGGCGGCCGGGATGGCCACCTCGGTCTTGAACACGAGGCCGCGCTGTACCGTGACCATCTGCAACTGGTCCGCATCGTTACAGATCACTTCATGCACGGTCCCCACTTTGTGCCCCTGGACATCCAGGATCTCCGTTCCCGGCTCCAGCCCCTTATAGATCGTTTCCATCCTGCCACCTCCTGCTCCCAGCGGTGCAAGTAGCGTGCCAGGCGAGTAGGCAGTAGGCAGTAGGCAGTAGGCAGTAGGCAGTGTGACGAGTCGGCAGTTGGCGGTACAGAAGCAGTTGGCAGTACGGAATTCGAAAATTCACCATGATTGCGGTTGAAGAGCGGGATAGTTTATGCTAAGCTGGCAGGGCCATTTGGCCAATGATACATAGCTGCCTACTGCCTACTGCCTACCGCCTACCGACGAAAGGGTTCCTCGACGATGAGCACCGCCTCTCCGGCCGGCGCGGGGCGCGCCCTGGCCACTGACCCCGGGCGCTGGCCCGCGCACGACGATCTGCTGCGCTATCGGGCCGATTTTCCGATCTTCGCGAAAACCAATTACCTCAATTCGTGCTCGCTCGGCGCCCTCTCGGTGCGCACGATGGCTGGGATCAACGAATACATGGCCCTCTGGGGCAGTATGGGCGCCGCGGCCTGGTACGAGATCTGGCTGGGGCGGCTGGCCGAGCTCCGCCAGCAGATCGGTGCGCTGATCCACGCCAGCGCCGAGGAGATCGCCATTGGGCCGTCGATCTCCAGCGCGCTCACGGTCATCAGCTCCTGTATCGACTACGGCCAGCGCAACAAGATCGTCACCACCGACCTCGACTTCCCCACCGTCGGCCACCAGTGGCTCGCCAAGCATAAGCAAGGCGTCGAAGTCGTCTTCGTCCCCCACCGTGACCGGATCAGTGTGGACCTGGACGCCTTCGAGCAGGCCATCGACGAGCGGACGGCGCTGGTCGTCACCTCGCATGTCTTTTTCACCAGCGGGTACGTGCAGGATATCAAGGCCATCGCCGAGATTGCCCACCGCAAAGGGGCGCTGGTGGTGATCGACGCCTACCAGGGCACAGGCCAGATCCCCACCGATGTGCAGGACGCCGGGGTCGATTTCCTGCTGTCGGGCGGCCTGAAGTGGCTGCTGGGCGGCACGGGCATCGTCTTTACCTACGCCCGGCGAGACTTGCTGCCGCAGCTGGAGCCGTCCGTCCCCGGCTGGTTCGCCATGAAAAACCAATTCGCCTTCGACATCCATAGCGTCGAGTACCCGGACACCGCGCTGCGGCTGGAGCAAGGCACGCACTCGATTTCGGCCGTCTACGCGCTGCTGGGCGGCCTCTCCTACATCGCCGAGATCGGCCCGGCGGCGTTGCGTGAGCGCACCCAGCACCTCACCGAGGACCTGATCACCCGCGCGCTGGCGGCCGGCTTCGCGCCCCGCGTGGCCCCCGATCCGGCCCACCGCTCGGGCATCGTGCTGTTGAACATGGAGAATCCGCGGCCCGTCGTGACCGCCCTGGCGCAGGCAGGCACGATCGTCGACATGCGCCCCGGTGCCGTGCGCGTCTCCCCGTACTTCTATAACACGATCGAGGAAAACCAGATCGTCGTCGACGCCATGGTCAAAATTCGCGACCAGGGAGGGCAGTAACCCCATATGCTTGAGGACCTGTTTTTCGTCATGCCCGACGACGGCATGGAGACGGTGCTGGCCCCCCTCGCGGCCGCACAGCAGACGATTGACCTCTATATCTTCACCCTGAGCAACCAGGCGATGCTGGCCGCCCTCGGCGCCGCCGTCACGCGGGGCGTGGCCGTGCGCGCGCTGGTCGAGCCGCGGCCGAGCGACAACGCCGCCGCCGGCCACGCGGCGATGGCGGCGCTGCAGCAGGCGGGCGTGGCGGTGCGCCCGGCGCCCAGCTATTTCGACCGCCTCCACGCCAAGGCCTTCGTCGTCGACAACAACCGGGCGCTGATCTCCAGCATCAACTTCCTGGACGACTGGTCCCAGACACGCGATTATGGCTTGATTACCGGCAACCCGGTCGTCGTCGGGGGCCTGGCCCAGACCTTCGCCGCGGATTGGGCATCTCAGCAAAGCACGGCCGCGCCGGCGCTCCCGCTGGTCCTCAGCCCGGGCAACAGCCGCCCGGTGATCGCCGGGCTGATCGCCCAGGCGCAGCAGACCCTCCTGTTGGAAGAGGAGCAGATCACCGATCCGGCGGTGATCGCCGCCCTGGCCGCGCGCAGCAACGCGGGCATCCAGGTGCAGCTGGTCACCAACTCGGCCCAGGAGAAGAACCGGGCGCCCCTGGCCACGCTCCAGGCCCAGGCGCCCGGCGTACAGATCGGCTACAGCACGGGGCACTGGCTCCATAGCAAGCTGCTGATCGCCGATGAACGCCAGATGCTGGTCGGCAGCGTCAACCTGACCCCGGCCAGCCTCGACACGCGCCGGGAGGTCAGCCTGCTGGTTGCCGACCCGGCCGCAGTCGCCCGCGCCGTCGCCGTCGCCCGCGCCGACCTCGCCGCCGCCGCCCCTCAGCCGGAGCCGGCCGCCGGCCTACCCCGCCCGTCCGACAGCCCGGCCGCGACGACGAAGTCCTGAGTGGAAAGTCCTGAGTGCCAAGTGCTGACCGCTGCCCGCGAACCACGCGTCTAAATCCAGAACCCTCTCCCGCGCACGGGAGAGGGCAGGGTGAGGGCCTCCCGCGCCGGGGTCCAGGAGCGGGCCCCCGGCGACAAAGCAAGAACCCCCAGCTCATACAAGCTGGGGGTTCTCGATTCGTGAGTGGTTAGACTCCGGGCAACTCAGCAATGTGCCTTCGGCACCGCTTCGCGATCAGGACTTTTCACTCAGGACTGGCCGGGGCTGGGCTAGTAGTCCATCCCGCCGGGCATCCCGCCGCCGCCGCCGGCCGGCATCGCGGGCTTCTCTTCCGGGATATCGGTGATCAGGGCCTCGGTGGTCAGGATCATGCCGGCGATCGACGCCGCATTCTCCACCGCCGAGCGGGTCACCTTGGCCGGGTCGATGATGCCCTGGGCCACCATGTCGCCATACTCGCCGCTCAGCACGTTGTAGCCGATCGAGGAATTCTTCTGCTCGATCGCTTTGCGGCGCACCGCCTCGACCACCACCGAGCCATCCTGGCCGGCGTTGAAGGCGATCTGGCGCATCGGCTCTTCGAGGGCGCGGCGCAGGAGGCCGACCCCGGTCAGGACATCGCCCTGAGCCTCGACCGCGTCGAGCGCGGACAGCGCGTTCAGCAGGGCCACGCCCCCGCCGGGCACGATACCCTCTTCCACCGCGGCGCGGGTGGCGCTCAAGGCGTCCTCGACGCGGTGCTTCTTCTCTTTCAGCTCGGTCTCGGTCGCGGCGCCGACTTTGATGACCGCCACGCCCCCGGCCAGCTTGGCCAGGCGCTCCTGCAGCTTCTCTTTGTCGTAGTCGCTAGTCGTCTGCTCGACCTGGGCCTTGATCTGGTCGACGCGGGCGCGAATCGCGGCCTCGTCCCCCTTGCCCTCGATCAGCGTCGTCTCGTCCTTGGTCACGACGACGCGGCGGGCGCGGCCCAGGTCCTTGACCGTGGTGCTGTCGAGCTTGCGGCCGACTTCCTCGCTGACCACCTGGCCCCCGGTCAGGATGGCGATGTCGCGCAGCATCTCTTTGCGGCGGTCGCCGAAGCCCGGGGCCTTCACGCCGACGACGTTCAGCACGCCGCGCAAGCGGTTGACGACCAGGGTCGCCAGGGCCTCGCCGTCGATATCCTCAGCGATGATCAGCAGGTTCTTGCTGACCTGAAGGAACTTCTCCAGCACGGGCAGCAGATCGCTGAGGGCCGAGATCTTCTTATCGGTAATCAGGATGTAGGGATCGTCGAGGATCGATTCCATGCGGTCGGCATTGGTCACGAAATAGGCGCTGATGTAGCCCCGGTCGAGCTGCATGCCCTCGGTGTACTCGGTCTCGAACTTCAGGCCGCGGCTCTCTTCGACGGTGATGACCCCGTCCTTGCCGACCTTCTCCATCACTTCGGCGATCAGCTTGCCGATCTCCGGGTCGGCGGCCGAGATGGCCGCGACGCTGGCGATCTCTTCCTGCGAGTTGACCGGCTTGGCGTTGGCGCGGATCTGGGCGACGAGCGCGGCGACGCCCAGGTCGATGCCCCGCTTGAGCAGCATCGGGTTGGCGCCGGCGGCCACGTTGCGCAGGCCTTCGGTCACGATAGCCTGGGCGAGCACCGTCGCGGTCGTGGTGCCGTCGCCGGCAATATCATTGGTCTTGGTCGCGGCTTCCTTGAGCAGCTGGGCGCCCATATTCTCGAAGGGGTCCTTCAGCTCAATCTCCTTGGCCACGGTCACACCGTCGTGGGTGACGGTGGGCGCGCCATACTTCCGGTCGAGGGCCACGTTGCGGCCTTTGGGACCGAGGGTCGTCTTGACCGCGTTGGCGATCACGTCCACACCGCGCTTCAGCGAGCGACGCGCTTCCTCATTGAACTCAATTTGCTTAGCCATACAGCTGATATCCTCCTGGTAAAACTCGGGTAACACACAAGGGTGTGCGCAAAAGACACATTCAGACCCGTCAGGACCCCCGGTCCTGACCCCACGCCAGCTACTTGATCACGGCCAGGATATCGGTCTCGCGCAGGATCAACAGATCCTCGCCGTCGAGCTTGAACTCGGTACCGGCATACTTCGCGAACAGCACGCGGTCACCTTCTTTGAGCTCCATTTTCGAGCGATCGCCGTTATCGAGAATCCGGCCCGGCCCGACCGCCTCGACGCGGCCTTCCTGCGGCTTCTCTTTCGCGGTGTCCGGCAGATAAATACCGCCCTTGGTCACTTCGTCGCGCTCCAGCGCCTTAATGACCACACGATCACCCAACGGTTGCAACTTACCCATAAGACCTCCTGTGTCCCGTCATTGGGAAAATGGTTTGATGTACTCTTATTTAGCACTCTCAAGTGAAGAGTGCTAAGTCCATAATACAGCAAAAATTCCGGAAATGCAAGGGTTTTACCGGTCAATTTTAGCACTCTTTCCGAAGAGTGCTAATTTAAGAAGGCGCTGTCGAGGAGCAACTGCCAGCTGCCGACTCGCCCCATTTGACGGGGGCCGCTGCTTTGCAGTATCATAAGCTGTTATTACTGGAATTCAGCGAGAGGAACGAGTGCGAGCATGGCGCGTCCCGTCGTAGACCCGGCGACCGATCTCGACAGGGCCGATCCCCTCCGGCCCGGCCCGGCCCCGATGCCCGAGGCGGCGCCGGATCTGTCGCCGCCCGATCCGGCCGGGGATGCGGGACGCGCGCGGCCCTGGCCGCTGCTGCTGTTCAAGACGATGCGGCCCAAGCAGTGGTCGAAGAATGCCGTCGTCTTCGCGGCGCTGGTCTTCGCCTTCCGCCTGCGCGATCTACAGGCCGTGGCCCTTACCGCCGCCGCCTTCATCCTCTTTTGCCTGCTCTCCAGCGCGGTCTACATCATGAACGACCTGGTCGATCGTGAGCAGGACAGCCGGCACCCGCGCAAACGCTTCCGGCCCCTGGCCTCGGGCGCCCTCAGCCCGCGCATCGCCCAGGCCGCGTGTGTGGTGATCCTGGTCGGCACGCTGGCGGTGGCCTTCCTGATCAACTGGCAATTCGGCGCGATCTGCCTGATTTATTTCGTGACCCAGATCGCCTATTCGTTCTGGCTCAAGCACGTCGTCATTGTCGATGTGCTGCTGCTGGCCTCCGGCTTTGTGCTGCGCGCCATGGCCGGGGCGTTGGTGATCGACGTCCCGATCTCGCCCTGGCTCTATGTCTGCGTGACCCTGCTCGGGCTCTTTCTCGGCTTCAGCAAGCGCCGCCACGAACTGATCCTGCTCAGCGAGGGGGCCGGCAGCCACCGCAAGATCTTGCAGGAGTACTCCCCGGTGCTGCTGGAGGAGATGATCACAGTCGTCACGGCGGGCGCCGTCATGGCCTATGCCCAGTACACTTTCACGGCCGAGAATCTGCCCAAGAACCACCTGATGATGATCACGATCCCCTTCGTGCTGTACGGCATTTTCCGCTACCAGTATCTCATCTACCAGAAGAACGAGGGGGGCACGCCCGAAGAGTTGCTGCTGAAAGATCGCCCCCTGCTGGCCTGTATCGTCCTCTGGGGCCTGGTCAGCATCGCCGTGCTCACCCTCGGCAAGATCTATCACATGTAGCTTACGGTTCTTGTGTACACGGGATCGGTGTGTTATAATTCGGAGGTGGCTGCACCAGTTGGCTGATCCACACGTGTGGGGAGCCGCGCTCCCCCTATCTGATAACCCCCGCAGCCCGACGGTGTTCTGCCACCACAACGACAAAGGATGCCGTCATAGACCCCATGCCTAAAAGGCAGGGGCTTGAAAACCCCGATCTATGACCAGTCTCAGCCCGCAAGGGCTCCGTAAGGAATGTGATCACACCGGCGGGTGCCTTGCCAGCCTGCCGCTCTGTGGCCGGGAATCATGCGATCGTTGTTGGGGCAGCGGTGAAGGTCTCCGGCGTGACAACTGTTCTTTACATTGACGAGGCAACCGTTACTCCCGCAAGGGAAGGCCCTTCATGGGCAACGAGGTCCACCATGTCGCATGTGTTCGTCTTGGATACCGACCGCAAGCCTTTAGACCCGCTCCACCCCGGGCGCGCCCGGATCTTACTGCACACCGGCCAGGCCGTGGTCTTCAAGCGGCTGCCCTTCACGATCATCCTGAACCGGGTCGCCGATCGGGAACCGCAACCGCTGCGCTGCAAGATCGATCCCGGCAGTCGCACCACCGGCCTCGCCGTGGTCAACGATACCACGGGGCAAGTCGTGTTTGCGGCCGAAGTGCAGCACCGCGGCCTGTTGATCCACCAGCGCCTGGCGGATCGCCGGGCGGTGCGGCGCAACCGGCGGTCCCGCCAGCTGCGCCACCGCGCGCCCCGCTTCCACAACCGCCGCCGCCAAGAGGGGTGGCTGCCCCCGTCGTTGGCGAGCCGGGCCGCCAACGTGCTGACGTGGATCAACCGGCTGCACAAAGTCGCCCCCATTACGGCGATCAGTCTGGAAGTGGTGAAGTTTGATACGCAACGCATGCAAAACGCCGAAATCCGCGGCGTGGAATACCAGCAGGGCGCCTTGGCGGGCTACGAAGTGCGCGAGTACCTGTTGGAAAAGTGGGGCCGGCGGTGCGCGTATTGCGGCCAGCAAAACAGACCGTTAGAAATCGAACACATCATACCCAAGTCCCGTGGCGGCACCGACCGAGTGAGTAACCTGACCCTGGCGTGTCACGAGTGTAACCAGAGTAAGGGCAGCGACACCGCTGCCGAGTTTGGGCACCCGGAAATCCAGCAACGCGCCCAGCAACCCTTGCGGGATGCGGCGGCGATGAACGTGACCCGTGGGGTGTTGTACCGGCGGCTGCGGGCGACGGGGTGGCCCGTGGAAACCGGCAGCGGCGGCCTGACCAAGTTCAACCGGGTGCAACGGGGTTTGCCCAAAGCCCACTGGCTGGATGCCGTGTGCGTGGGAGTGAGTACACCGGCGGTGGTGCAGACGCGGGGCGTGCGGGTGCTGGGGATCACGGCGCTGGGCCACGGCAACCGGCAGATGTGCCGCACGGACAAGTACGGGTTTCCCCGGTTGCATCGGACGCGGTGCAATGTGCATTTTGGCTTCCGCACGGGCGATCTGGTGCGGGCGACGGTGCCGACGGGGAAACACCAGGGGACGCATAGCGGGCGGGTAGCGGTGCGGGCGAGCGGGCGGTTCCGGGTAGGAACGGTGGACGGGATCGCGTATCGGTATCTCCAACGCTTATGGCGGGCCGATGGCTACGCCTATCAATACCTCTGAAAGGAGGCGCGGCGCCGCCCCATCGCGGAAGCCAGGGGTATCCGCTGCGGTGATAGATCGATGAACGCGCAGCAGCATCGCGCTTACGTTGGCCGATCCGTTCTAGCCCCATTGCTTTGTCGGACCGGCATCCTCTGGATCTTCCTGATGGCCGGCTTAGGCTTGTTGGCGGGGTGCAGCGGCGCCGAGACGACGGCCGCGCCCGCCACGCCGACAGCCGTGGGCAGTAACTTCCTGCCCACGGTCCCGCCGCCCGCGACCGCGGCCCCCAGCGCCACCCCGGTCCCCGTCCCGACGGTGCGGCCAACGGCGCCCCCCGTCCCGACCATGCCGCCGACGGTGCCTCCGACCCCGACGGTGGCCCCGGTCGCCACCGGCGTGGCGGAGGAGCAAGCGGAGGTGATCTATAGCTTGATCGCCCATGACCTCGTCACCCAAAGCCTGGTGACGACGACCACGAAGACCATCCCGGCCTATATCGGTATCAGCCCGCGCGCCGGCCAGGGCTCGTTGCTCGATACGGACGCATCCAACCTCCCCATCCCCGAAAACCTGATCGAAGATCTGGCCGACCTTGGCACGACAGTTGCATTCGTGCCCTTTATGGAAGCGATCGGCCCGTTAGAGGAGGGGGGCCAGGTCCGCGACGGCGGCGTCTATCTCACCCTCGGCGTGCTCACGCCGCAGAGCGATGCCGATCATGTCGCCGCCTACGCCAGCTACTACCGGGCGACCAACGACGCGACGGGCTATCTATATCACCTGGAAAAAGGAGGCTCCGGCCCCTGGGTGATCAAGGATCGGCAACAGGTATGGGACCACTAAGCCGGCCGCCCCGCGCCGGGCAGGTCTGGGGATTCCGGGTCGCGCTCGTGACGGCGGTCGTCCTCAACTTGGTGGTGCTCGGGCTGCTGGCGACCCGCCCGGCCCCCAGCGTGCCGGTCGCCCAGGCCCCAACGCCGACCGTGGGGGCCGGCCCCACCCTGGCGCCCACCGCCGTGGCGTCCGGCCCCACCCTGGCCCCGACGGCCGTGGCGGCCGGCCCCACCCTGCCGCCCGCCCTCGGCACCGCTAGCCCGGCCCCGCTGGACACGCCGACCCCGCTGGCACACGTCCTCCATCCGGAGGGTAAGATCCGTGGCGTGAACATCCCCGTCTGGGGACCCGATTTCTCCGTGGCCAACCCCTCCATCGCGGGGGCGGCCGCGCTGGACGCCAACTGGGTCGCCCTGGTGTCCCACTGGTATGTCGCCTCGGCCGTGCCCTACTCCGGCGGTGGGATTTTCCGCGAGGAAGGCGCGGTCGACAATGGCCAGCGGCGCACCGCCAGCGATGAGAGCCTGGGCCAGGCCATTGACACAGCCCATGCGCTCGGCCTCAAAGTCCTGCTGAAGCCCCATGTCGATTGGCGCGAGTCGCCCTCGTGGCGCGGCTATATTTATTTTGACGACCAGCAAGCGCCCGGCGGGCGGGCCGACTGGTGGGCCAGCTACCGGGCCATGATCGGCGACACGGTGCGGCTCGCTCTGGACCACGGCGCCGAGGGCATCTGCATCGGCACCGAGTTCTGGAGCATCAACAAAGAGCCGGGGAGCGCCGCCGAATGGACGCGGATTATCCAGCAGATCCGGGCGCTGGGCTATCGCGGGCAGCTCACCTATGCCGCGAACTGGGGCGCCTTTGGCGCCGATGCCGAATATAACCGGCCGGGCCTGGCCGGCGTCTGGCAACAGCTCGACTTCGTCGGCGTCGACGCCTATTACCCGATCTCCGACGCGCGCGATCCCACGCTGGACGCCCTGGTCGCCGGCTGGCATCAAGGGCCGCCCCCGGTCCAGCAGGACAATGTGGCGGAGCTGACCAAGCTCCACGAGCAGACCGGCAAGTCGATCGTCTTCACCGAGATCGGCTACCCGGCCATCGATTACGGGGCCAAAAACCCGGGCGGCGACGATGCCGGGCCGGAAAACCTGGCCCTGCAAAGCCGCGCCGCCCAGGCCGTCTACCAGGTCTGGGGGGATGTCCCCTGGTGGGGGGGCGCGCTCTGGTGGCAATACGGCCCGGTCGCCAACACGCACAGCCTGCAGGGCCGCCCCATCCTCGATCAGCTCCGCCAGCTCTGGGCGCAGCAGACGGCCACCGCGCTCCGCTGACGCCCGCCCCCACGACCCCTGCCGATCCATAGGGCCGCGCCGCCGCGGGGCCCCACGGGTTATGCGAAATCGGGGCGCGGGACGGTGCTGCGTGTGACCTGCTCCAGCTGTGCCGGATCGCCGGGCGGGCCGGGCGGGGGCGGGGCGACCGCCTGCGGGGCCGGGCCGAGGCCGCGCGTGTCGTCGGCGCCGGCCGCCGGGCCCAGGTCGCGCACCGCGGCCTGCGTCTCCAGCCGGCGGTCGACGCTGCGCTGCAACTGGATCTCCTCGGCGCCGGCCGGGCCGAGATCGCGGTCCGCCGGCGGGGCGGCAGCGGTCAGGGTATAGGGCTGGGCCGGGGCGGCATCGTCGCCGGTCGCGGCGGGGTAGAACAGGGCGGGGGCCAGCTGCGTGCGCGGCAGCAGCCAGGGGTTGCCGGGATTGCTCAACACCGCCACCGTGAGCACGGCGCTGCCCGGGTGGGTGCCGGCGCCCAGGTCGAAGCGCACGGTCCCGTTGACGTCGGTGTCCCCGGTCGCGGTGGCCACGCGGCGCGGGGTACCCGTGGCGTCGACCATCCAGAGGCAGGCCTGCACCGTGGCGCCGGACACGCCGGGGCCGCGCAGCCCCTGGATCTGGACCACGTCCTGGATGATCCAGGGGTGGCCGTTATTGTCCACTTCCTCCAGGCGCACGCGGGCCACCGCCTGGGCCACGGCGGCGATCGGCTGGCCCTGGCCGTCGTCGAGGCGGGCCAGGTTGACCAGCCAGCGCCCGCCCTCAACATAGCCCAGCCCGTTCGCCTGGACGCCTAGCGGGCCGGCGGGGGCGCGCAGGGTCAGCAGCGCGTCGGCCAGGGCCGAGGCCACGGCCGGGTCGGCGGCGTCCGGGGCCGGGCCGGCCGCCTGCTGGGCGGTCAAGTCGAGGCCCAGCCGCGGGCTGAGCAGCAGCGGCAGCAGCGCGTCGTCGATCGGCGCGAGGTCGCGGGTGGCGGCGCCCAGCCCCTGCAGGATGCTGCCGTCGAAGGTCCAGGTCGCGAAGCTCGCCGGATTGTTCGGACCGAAGGCGGTCAGGGCATCGCGCCGCAGCAGGACCGACCAATCCAGGCTCTCGGCGCGATGGAGCGGGTAGGCGCTCAGATCGCCGGCCGGGCAGGCCGCGAGCGCGGCGGCCGGCGTCGCGGCGAAGTCCTGCGCCTGGGCGCCGGGGGCGAGATCGACCCGGTGCGGCACCGCCGCGAAATCCCAGGCACTGCCCGCCGGGCGGAACAGGTAGGGGCCGGGCGGCAAGGCCGGGATGGTGTAGGCGCCGGCGCCATCCACGGCGACCTGCTGCCAGGTGGCCGGCGCGGCGCCGGCCGGCGCGTAGCAGACGACGCTGCCCACGGCCGGGGCGCCGGCCGCGAGCAGTTGCCCGGCGACTTGCGCGGCGGGCACGTCCCACCAGCAGGTGATCAGCGCATGATAGCCGCGGGTGTCGGTCATGCCCACCATGCCGTTCGGGTGGATCAGCAGCGGCGTGGGGTCGTCCGTCTCCAGCGTGCCGACGAGGTGGTTCGCGTTGGCCGGCCAGGCCGTGAGCGTCAGCGTAGCCCGCTGCTGCCACTCGTC
>DATGEF010000809.1:0-3064 GCA_035310405.1 Chloroflexia bacterium
CCCGATCTTGTTACCGCCTACCTCGGTAAACCAGAGCGCGCCGTCCGGCCCCGCCGCGATCCCGTAAGGGGCGCTGTTCGTCGTCGGCACCGGGTACTCGCTAATGCTCCCGCCGGTGGTGATCCGCCCGATCTTGTTGCCGTTGAATTCGGCAAACCAGAGCGCGCCGTCCGGCCCCGCCGCGATCCCGTAAGGTTGGCCGTTCGCCGTCGGCACCGGGTACTCGCTAATACTCCCCCCAGTGGTGATCCGCCCGATCTTGTTGCTGCCGAAGTAGAATTCGGTAAACCAGAGGTTGCCGTCCGGTCCGGCGGTGATGCCGACAGGTTGGCTGTTCGTCGTCGGCACGGTGTACTCGCCGATGCTCCCGCCAAACGGCAGCCGCCCGATCTTGGTGCCGCCTTGCTCGGCAAACCAGAGCGCGCCGTCCGGCCCGGAGCTGATACCCGCAGGCTGGCTGTTCGCCGTCGGCACCGCGTATTCCGTGATCACGCCGAAATCGGGCGCGGCGGGCCGGGACGGTCCCGCACCCCCTGAGCTCAGAGCAGAGCCGGCCCTGAGGGTAGCGAAGGGACCGGCCGCGCCCGCGCCGCGGCCGACTGCCATCGCCAAGGCCAGCACAACCAGGAGCGCCAGCACATAAGAACCTATTCGGCGCTGCATTGCTTTGTAACTCCTTACTCACTCTTGCTCAATCTTGCTCAAGGGATAGTGTGGCCGAACCAATTGCCCACGTTTCGCCGCGACGCGGGTCGCGGCGATTGCTCCCAGTGTAGACGATGGCGGGGCACCGGACATGGTGCGATCGCGGTATTTCGGGCGCCGGCCGGGTAGCGTAAATGGATTAGGCGGAAGGGCAGGCAATCCGTCTTCTCGACACTCTAGACCGGATGCGCGGCCGGCGCCGGCTGAGCGGCGTGCGTGGTTCCGTTGGTGCGCATATCGTTGCTTCCTCTTAATAATCAAGCGTTCGATTAATTAGAGATGATTATAGATCGAAGCACGGTGATTGTCAATAGGTGCCAAGCTGCGACAGCAGCACCTCGAACGGCGTGGCAGGAGGTGTCAGTGGAATCGTTAGCCGGGGGTGGGAGGTTCGCCGGCTACGCCCCAGAGGCGTATCGTTCCGTCTTGCCCCCCGGAGGCCAGCAGGTGGCCGTCGGGCGTGAAGACCAACTCCCACACGGACCCCGTGTGGCCGGATAAGCTACCCACCGGCTGGGCGGCGGGCACCTGCCAGAACTGAACGCGGCCGTCAAACCCGCCTGACGCTAACATAGGTGGCAGCCCCCATCAGCGGCCCAGCCCGGCGGCGCAGGCCGGGAAGAAGGCGGCGCTGACCATCTTCGCGGCCTGGCCGCGGGTAACCGGATTGCCGGGCAAGAAGTAGGGCAGATCGGCGGGCGCCCGGCAGGGGCCGGCGGGCGGCGCGCCGCAGCGGTAGCCGCCCACGACGCCGCGCGCCAGCAACTGGCCGATCGGCCGGTAGAAGGGCTGGCTCGGCAGCACATCGGCAAAGGCCGGGCCGAGCGGATCGTCGCCATAGCCCGCGGCCCCGGCCACGATCTTGGCCAACTGGCCCCGCGAGGCGTTGGCCGCGGGACGGAAGTAGGGCCGGCGGGCGCCATCGCAGGGCTCGCCCGGGCCGCCGCAGGCGTAGCCGCCGATGAAGCCATGGGCCGCGAGCCGCTCGACGGGCAGCCAGAACGGCTGGGCCGCCGGGACGTCGGCAAAGGTTTGCTGCCCGGGGGGAATCGGGTCGGTCAGGGCCGCGCTCCCGGCCACGATGCGGGCGATCTGGCCGCGGGTAATGTTAGCGCCGGGGCGGAAGGTGCCGTCCGCGTAGCCGCCGAGGATGCCCTGACAGGCCAGGCACTGCACAAAGGGGTAAAACGGCGAGCCGGCGGGCACGTCGACGAACGCCGCGGCGCAGGGGGTGGCGGAACTGGTCGCAGTGGCGCCGGCCGGCGCGGTGGGGGTGGCGGACCCGGCCAGGACCGCGGTCGCCGTCGTGGGTGGGGCGGCGGTGCTGGTGGCCGGCGGTGCAGGACTGGCCGTGCCGGTCGGCGTGGGGGTCGCGGTCGCGGGCAGGCTCGTGGCGGTCGGCGTGCCGGCGCAGGGATCGCTGTAGTGCTCGATGAGCATCTGGAACGGTTGCTGGCCCGTCCAGTAGCTACCCACGGCCCAGACATCCTGACTAGACAAAGCGGCAACGCCGTCGAGTGAATTTGAATACTGCCCGGGTGCCGGGCTGGGCATGCGCTTCCACTGCTGCCCATCCCAGTGCAGGGCAAGCGTAGGGGCCTCGTTGTTGGGGCAACAGGAGTAGCCGACGGCCCAGATGTCGTTCGCCGATCGAGAAGTGACGCCGTTAAGGGTGTTCGTGACCGACGGGTAGTTGGGAGTGGGCACCAGCTGCCAGAGCGTCCCATCCCAGTGCAGCGCCAGCGTGTAGCCCCCGGCCCCGCCCACGGCCCAGACATCATCCAGGGCCACAGCCGTGACCCCATAGACCAGATTAGTCGTCGTACTAGCGTTGGGGCTGGGCACGGTAGTCCACTGTATGCCATCCCAATGGATAGTCAAGGTATGGGTCGCCCGGGAGTCCTCGGCACTGTACCCGATCGCCCAAATATCATTGGCCGCGACCACGGCCAGATCATAGAGCTCGTCCTGGTAGACCCCAGGATTGGGGCTAGGCACAATGGACCATTGGACACCATCCCAGTGCTCGGTTAAGGTGTGATAGCCGCTATCGGCGAAGCCGACGGTCCAGATATCGTCGGGCGCGATCGCCACAATTTTGCGTAATATACTGCCGCCCTGGTTAGGGCTGGGGATACGGCTCCAAGTGGTGCCATCCCAATGCATGATCAGGGTTTGATGGGGGCTGCTGATGTAGCCGACGGCCCAGACATCGTTGGACGCAAGCGCGGCGACTCCATCCAGCAGTCCATTGCTCAAATTGGGTCCAAGCACATAGCTCCACTGCGTGCCATCCCAATGTTCGAGAAGGGGTTGCGACAGATGGGCCGCACCGGCATAGGTGCCCACCGCCCAGGCA
>DATGEF010000810.1:0-3403 GCA_035310405.1 Chloroflexia bacterium
AGGAGTTTCAATGGCTCACTCGCCATCACCCTCTGTGCAACGCCCGCCTGGACCGTCAACGGCGTGCATAAGGTGACGATGTTTCAATGGCTCACTCGCCATCACCCTCTGTGCAACCCCCGATAGCGGCAAGGCTTCCAACTCCCGCGACATGTTTCAATGGCTCACTCGCCATCACCCTCTGTGCAACCCGGGGGAGCCGCCGTACCTCGGCTACCCCCATTTTGTTTCAATGGCTCACTCGCCATCACCCTCTGTGCAACCCGGGGGCGCCAGGCTACGTGCCCAGCCCGGGCACGTTTCAATGGCTCACTCGCCATCACCCTCTGTGCAACCCGATAGCGGCAAGGCTTCCAACTCCCGCGACATGTTTCAATGGCTCACTCGCCATCACCCTCTGTGCAACCCAGTCTCTATAATGTGCATCATGCATACTTTGGTCTGTTTCAATGGCTCACTCGCCATCACCCTCTGTGCAACGCCAGTCGCTAGCGGAGAGCGCCCGCCGCGGCCGGTTTCAATGGCTCACTCGCCATCACCCTCTGTGCAACGATAGATGCGCACGCGAGTGAACTAGACGAGCGATAGAGTTTCAATGGCTCACTCGCCATCACCCTCTGTGCAACCCCTCTCGCGTGATTGTGCCTGAATCCCGTGCGTGACGGGGGCCATTTGCGAGAGGCGGCCGCCCGATCTCTACTTTAGCGGGCTTTCGCGCCGTTGTCAAGCCCGGCGGCCGCGAATTTGTGCCTGATTGCGCGATTCGCGGGCCGCGAGAGGCGCTGCCTGCGCGACTCACAGCTCCGCCTCTCGCGGGACATAACCTCATGGGCCGGCCGCGCCCGCTTCGCCGCCCGCGGGCGCGGCCGGGTAGCGGCGGCCCCGGGCGCTATCGCGCAGCTGTTGCAGGTCGACAATTTCGGCGACTTCGTAGCGCGGCGGCAGGGCGCCAGCCACCGGGCGGATATGGATCGCCGGAGGGAAGTAGCCACACCGCCCGTGGATGTCGGCGAGCAGGGCGAGGGCCAACGGCGCCAGGCCCGGCGGGTTGATCACCAACGGACGCGTTTGCCACTCGTCCGGGGGCAGTCCGGCGGCATCGGCTAAGGCGCGGGCCGCCACGGCGACCGGCTGGGTGCGGTCCACATGCGTCGGAATCATGCGCACGTCCGGCCGGGCGCCCAGCAGCGCGCTCACCTCGGCCAGTTGGGCGTCGGTCAAAGGGTGGGCAAAGTTAAGTAGCAACACCACATCCGTCCTCCCTGCCTACGGCCTACGGCCTACTGCCTACTCGGGGCGGCACCATCGCCGCCGTCCTTGTATAGTTGGGCCAGGCGTGTGACGCTCTCGCGCATGAGATCGACCAGCTCCGGGGGCGCCAGCACCCGGCAGTGCTCGCGATAGCCGAGCAACACCTGCCGCGCCTGCCAGAGGTCGGTGATCCGTGCGGTCACCAGGACCGAGCCATCGGCGGCGAACTCCAGCGCGCTCTCCGGGAACCAGAGCAGGATATCGTGCTGGTGGGCCACATGCGGGCTGAGCCAGTAACGCAGCGCGTAGCTGGGCCGGGGCATCCGGCCGGGCGGCAGACGGGCCGGTAGCACCCGCAGCCCCGCGCTGGCGATGCGATCCAGCCGGTAATCAATGGTGCGCGTGGCCAGCCGCGGCGTGGACGACTCATAGCAATAGGCTTCCAGATAGATGTGCCCGTCGCGGTAGACCAGGTCATAAGGTGCGACCCGGTGCCATTCCGTCTCGCCGGCCGGCAGGTAGGGCGACGCGTAGGTAAACTCCAGCTGCTGCTGGCCGACCGCCCGCCTGACCGTGGCCAGCACCGCGGCGGCCGGGCCGCTGGTCGCCGTGGGGTGCGCCAGCCGGGGGTAGGCCGGGCTGCCGGCCAGCTGGCGCCGCCGATCCTCGGGCAGCAGAGCGCACACCCGCTGGAGCAGGGCCTGAACCTGGGGGGCATTCGGCAGCCCGCCCGCGGCGAAAGTCGCCCGCAGGAAGGCCAGGGCGTCGAGCTCGGGGTCGGGCAGATCGAGCACGGCCAGCCGGCCCAGGTCGTCCAGGGTATAGACGTTATGAGCATCGCGGTGGATCACACACTCGAACTCGTTGCGCAGGGCGGCGAAATCGTGGCGCAGGGCGGCCGTGGCGGCCGCAGGGTAGATCTCGTCCCCGAGCGCCTCGCGCGCCGCCCCGATCAGCGTGGCGGCCGCCGCCGGCCCGCGGATCAGCCGCCGCACCAGGAAGAGCCGCCGGCCGAAGATCAGCCAGCTGCTGCGCTTGTCGCCGCCGCGCGTGCGGGTCACGCCGGGGGCCGCTCCGGCGCGGCGAAGGGGTTAACGAAGGTGTAGGTGTCTTGCCACTCATCTTTCATTCGAGCCTGCTCCTCATTTGACTGACCAGGCTGAGCTAGTGTGGTAAATAAGCTCGTCAGCACCTTATTTGTCACCGTCTGAAACTTTTGGTAGTCCTTTTGGGTGATTAATCGATACCCATGGGCTAGAGCACTCTGGTTACGCGCCTCGGCGCATTCCTCAATTCGGTCAATTTGGCAGTCTGAAGGTAGTCGTCTAATTAGATCATCCTTTAGCGCGGCCAACAGCATATAGCCAACAAACAGTCCAAAATATCGTTCTCCATCTAATTTACGGTTCGATGTGTGCCCACCACGTGCGCTACGTTTTTGGTTCTGTTCGTCTAATACCCGGCTGTACTCATCTCGCAAGGCTTTAAGGGAAAGCTGTGACCGCGCTAGCGCGGTTGAGTAATCGGGAATCGTGGTGGAGATTTCCCAAATAGCCAGACGGTGTTGCGCCATGAGCTCCAGGCAGCGGTAGAGTAGCAGGGCCGCCATATCATAGCGACGGTGCCGGGCATCGGTTTCGGCCTGTTCATAATGCGCGGGTTCTCCCCGCCGCAGGCCGTTTGCATAAAGCGTACCCAAGAGCGGCAGTACCTTGGCTGGATCCCCTAATGTAGCCAGATCTTGCAACTCGATCTGCACGCCGACTTCTGCCCCACTTTTATCGGTCACGGGTTTCACAAACTGATTCAATAGGACCAGGGCGGTCTGTTGCCGTTCCAGCTTTTCGCGTTGCGGTGCCAGCGTGTCGGGTAAGTGGGACAGTAGCGCGGCCAACGTATCCTGGGCGGTGTGCAGATCGAAGCTGTCCCAGGCGGCATAGGCTTTGGCCAGTTCCGCATAGGCCTGGTAGACTGTCCGCTCCGGCTCTGGTACCCGCCCGGCCAGGTTCGCGAAAATCTGCTCCGCTCCGTGGTAATCGTAGGCCGCGAATCGATGCTGGGCCTCCTCAGCCGCCCAGTCACCATAGACGGCATAGGGATCGGTGAGCGGACGCGGGTCAGAGGTTCCTTTCTGGATCTGCTGAATATCATC
>DATGEF010000811.1:0-3125 GCA_035310405.1 Chloroflexia bacterium
TCCCGACCCCTGCCCCCCGACCCTTCGTCTTCGGGCGGCCCCCCGCGCCCCGGCGGGGGGCGAGCGCATCCTGGGGCGGCATCGCGGGACGGAGCCCGCTCCTACAGCCCGGGAGAGCGGCCAGCGGGGGCGTGGTCCGCTCCACAGCATCATGGCAACTCCCTCGGCCATTCGTCAGCAGTCAGCGGTCATGCTAACTCGAGCCAGGCCTAACCAGCAAATCATGTGCCCACCTGGCGTCGTCGTGACTGTCTCCCACCACTGCCGAACTTTCGGCGCGGGGTGCCGGGCCCTTCCGAGCGGCGATCGGGTCTACTTAACAGTAGCGCACCGCCGCGTCGACCCGAGAGATCTAGACAAGGAGGCCCTTCCATGCTGACACACGCACCCCCGGCGCCGATCCCGCCGCCGGCCGACTTTCCGGTCACCTGGCCGCACCCGGACGATGCCGGGCAGCACTGGCTATGCAATCGCGAGCATTTCCCGCAGCCGATCACGCCGATGGCTTTCTCGCTGATCGATCGGCTGCAGGCGGCCGGCCAGCAGCGGGTGGCCGCCCGGTACCCGGATGCGATCGTCGCCCGGCCCTGCCGGCGCATCAACACCTATTTCTATGCCGGCCTGGTGCGCTTCGACGGGCCGTCCACGGTGCTGGCCGCCCGGGTCGCTGGCAGCCAGGCGGCGATCCACGCCGTCATGTGGCGCCTGGCGGAGGTCTGGACCACGGAGTGGCGGCCCGAGCTGGAAGCCCACCTGGCCGCCTGGGACGCTTTCGACCTGCCGGGCGCCTCCCTCCCCGCCCTGCATGCTCACCTGGACGCGACCCTCACCCGCGGCGCCCGGCTCTGGGAGCTGCACTTTCTCCTCGCCGCCCCCGTTTGGACCGCGTTGCACGAGTTCACGGAGCTCTACACGAACCTCTTCGCGCCGGCGACTCCGCTGGACGCCTACGAGTTGCTCGCCGGGTTCGACAACAAAACGTTGGAGCTCGGCCGTGCCCTCTGGCGATTGAGTCAGCAGGCGCGGCGCCACCCGGCGGTCGCCGCCATCCTGACCACGCCTGGCGCGGATGTGCTTGGCTTACTGGCCCAGTCCGCGGCCGGACAGGACTTCTGGCGGGCCTTGCGCACTTTCCTGGACGTGTATGGCCGGCGCAGCAATCTCTGGGATTGGGGCTATCCCAGCTGGATCGAGGACCCGGCGCCCGTCCTGGCCAATCTGCGCCATTATCTCACCCAGCCCGACCGGGATCTCGACGCCGAAGAGGCCACGGCCGTCGCGGCGCGGGAGCGCGCGGTGGCGGCGGCGCGCTCCCGGCTGCAGGGTTATCCGCAGCCCGCCGTCGCTCAGTTCGAGCGGCTCCTGCCGGTGGCCCAGACCGCCCTGCGCATTAGTGAGGACCACAACTTCTATATCGACTTCAGCGGCATGTACCGCGTGCGCCAGGTGATTCACGAGTTCGGCCGGCGATTCCAGGCGGCGGGGCTGTTGGCCGCGTCGGCGGATGTGTTCTACCTGACCCTGGATGAGCTCCGCGTGACGGCGGCCGCCCGGCACCGGCTCGACCGGCGCGACCTGGCCGCCGCCCGGCGCGCCGAGATGGCCTATTGGGCGGGGATCACGCCGCCGAACGAACTGGGCACGCCCGGCCCGGCCGATCTCCCGCTGGCCACGCCGGCCGCGCAACGCCAGGCGCGCCTGTTTCTGAGCCCGGCCCACCCCCCGGCCGCGCCCGGGATCATCCAGGGGCAGGCGGGCGCGCCCGGCCGGGTCTGGGGCCGCGCCTGTGTTCTCGGCTCGCTGGCCGACGCGGACAAGCTCCGCCCCGGCGACGTGCTGGTAACCGCCACGACCGCGCCGCCGTGGACGCCCCTGTTCCGCACAGCGGCCGCCATCGTCACCGACATGGGCGGACCGCTGACGCATGGGGCCATCGTCGCCCGCGAGTACGGGATCCCCGCGGTCGTCGGAGCCCGCACGGCCACGGCCCAGATCGCCGATGGCCAATGGCTAGAAGTCGACGGGGATGCGGGCGTTGTGCGTATTTTGCCCGGACGCTAGGGCCGGATCAAGCCAGCTATTGGGGAATGAGGAGTGAGCACCCCCAGGTGCGAACGGGTCGCGCCCCCACCGTTCGCACCTGGGGGGTGCTCACTCCTCGGTATGTAACCCCAACCGGTCGCCGGAACCTGCACTAGGGCGGAATACAGAAAGGAGTCTCCCATGCAAACGCAACCAATGCGCGCGGCAGTGATCGCCGCCGACCCGAGGGTGACCATCCCCCGGGCGGGGTTGAGCGGGTTTCAGCGGCGCCTGGTCGTCATGGCCGGGCTGGGCTGGATGTTTGATGCCATGGATCTGGGCCTGATCAGCTTTGTGCTCGCTGGGCTGGCCCACGACTGGGGCTTCCGGCTGACTGACACATTTCTCGGCCTTGCCGGGCTGCCGATCCCCAGCGTGATCCTCAGCACCGGCCTGCTCGGCATGGTGGTGGGCGCGACGCTGGCCGGGACGCTGGCCGATCGGATCGGGCGCAAGCGTGTCTTCCAGGTCACGCTGCTGGTTTATTCGCTGGCCACCGGGCTCTCGGCGCTGATCCCGGGGCCGGCAACGCTCGGCTTACCCGGCAGCCTGACGCTGCTGCTGCTGCTGCGCTTCCTGGTCGGGCTCGGGCTGGGGGGCGAGTTCCCGGTGGCCAGCGCCCTGGTCGGCGAGTGGGCGCCGACCCGGCAGCGCGGCCGGATGCTGGTGCTGGTGGAGAGCTTCTGGGCCTACGGCTGGATCGCGGCCGCTGCCGTCGGGCTGCTGCTGATTCCGGGGCTGGCCGGCGGCTGGCGCTGGGCCTGCGCGCTGGGCGCGCTGCCGGCGCTGTATGTCTTCTATCTACGCCGTCACCTGCCGGAATCGCCCCGCTACCTGGCGCGGCGGGGGCGCACGGCGGAGGCGCGCGCGCTGCTGGTCGCGGCTGGGCTGGACGCGGCCGAAATCGCCCTGGCCACCGCCCCGCTCCCGGCGACCGCGCCGGTCAACTCGCTCTGGCGCCAGGGGTTTGCGCGGCGCACGTTGATGCTCTGGTTGGTCTGGTTTGGCGCCATCTTTAGCTTCTACGGCATCGTCGGCTGGCT
>DATGEF010000812.1:0-8951 GCA_035310405.1 Chloroflexia bacterium
GCGAGATCGCGGCGAACATCCACCTGCTGGGGCTGAACGCGGCGATCGAGGCGGCCGGCGCGGGGGCGGCCGGCCAGCGGTTCAGCGTGGTGGCCCAGGAGGTGCGCGACCTGGCGAACCGCGCCGAGGAGGCCAGCGCCCAGGTGCAGGGCCAAATCAGCGATATCCAGGCGGTGACGGCCAGCGCCCTGGCGAGCACCCAGGTCGGCCAGGCCGCCGCCGAGGCGGCGGTGGCCCTGGCCGCGCAGACCCGCGCCGCCCACACCCGCATCCGCGCGACGGCGACCCAGGCCAGCGCCCTGGCGACCCAGATCACCCGCGGCAGCGACCAGCAACTGCTGGCCTCGGCGCAGGTGGCGACCGCCGTGCGCCTCTTCGCCGCATCGGCCGAGGAGATCGCGCAGGGCAGCGCGCGCGTGGCGGCGGCCAGCACCCAACTCCACGA
Organism: Chloroflexia bacterium; assembly: GCA_035310405.1. Classification (GTDB taxonomy): domain Bacteria; phylum Chloroflexota; class Chloroflexia; order QHBQ01; family JAICKM01; genus JAICKM01. Next base: position 446 of record DATGEF010000812.1, read on the forward strand.
GGTCGCGGCGGCCCTCGACACCGGGGAGCCGGCCGCCGCCGATCCCGTCCCGGAGCCGCTGAGCTGGCGGGTCCAGGCCCCCGCCTGACCGGGGCCCGCGCCGCAGACGCGATGCCTGTCGCCCCCTTGCCAGATTCCAGCTTTTAGACCGCCCCGGCTCTCCCGTGGCCGTGAACACGTTGTGGCCGCGCGATTCCATTGTTCCCCGGCGCGGGCGTCCGGGTTGCGGCTCTCAAAGGCGAGATGGCCGCCGGGCCGCGGGGTGGCGGGGATGGCACGCGGCGCCGCGCATCCGGGCCCCCGGCCTCAGAGCGGCCCGCTCAGGTAGACGCGCTGCACCTGCCGGCTGTCCAGCGGGCGGGTCGCGTGGTCGGGCTGGATATGGTAGGCCACGCCTTCCAATACCTGTTCGGTCTGGGCGCCGATCTGCGACCAATCATACTGCTGCACCACCATCCGGCGGGCCGCGCGGGCCAGTGTAGCGGCCAGGGGCCGATCGATCAAGACGCGGCTGAGCTGGTGCGCCAGGGCGCCGATCGCCCCCACCGGGTGCAAGAGGCCCGTTTGCTCGGACACGATTTGCTCGTCGATCCCCGGAATATCCGAGGCGACGACCGGGGTGCCGGCAGCCATGGCCTCCAGGATCGTGAAGGGAAAGCCTTCGTAGGCGCTCGGCAGCGCATAGACGTCGGCCAGGGCGTAATACGCCGGGACCGCCTGGTAGGGCACATGATCGACGAACGTGACCCGCGCGGCGATCCCCAGCCGCTGGGCCAGCGCCGCGAGCTGCGCGCCGTTCGCGTTCTGCTTGCCGACGATCACCAGCCGGGCGGTCGGGACCTGCTGCAGCACCTGGGGCAGGGCCGCCACCAGGTCGATCACGCGCTTGCGCTCCATCAGCCGGCCCAGGTAGAGGATCACCCGCTCCTCCGCGCCAATGCCGAGGGCGGCCCGCGCGGCGGCGCGCTCGGCCGGACCCACCTGCGCAAAGTGCTGGTAATGGATGCCGTTGGGGATCACGGCGATGCCGGCGGCGGGGTAGGCGTATTGCTCGATCAGCTCCCGCCGCAGCCCGGCGCTCACCGCGATGATCTGGCCGGCCCGCTGCAGTAGGGCGCGCTCCCGCTGGCGGATCACCGGCGCCAGGGCGCGGGTGAGGGTCTCGCTGGAGTTCAGGGGCCGCCCCTGGGCGGCGGCCAGGGCCTTCAGCTCTTCGCGCACCGTACAATGCACCGTTTCGACCACGGGCGGCAGGTGGGGGCCGCGCACCCCCCAGGACGACATCAGCGGCAGGTTCCCGTGGATGAGGTCGAAGGGCGTGATCCTGTGCAGGGCCGCGAAGGCGCGCCGCGACTGCGCGAAGTAGAGCGGACTGTAGAGCACGGCGGGCCCCGGCGCGGCGACCCGGTGGACCACGACTCCATCCACGCACTCGAACGCGGGCGCCGGGGCGCGGTGGCGGCTAATGACATGCACATCGTGCCCGCGGGCGGCGAGGGCCATGCTCACGTTGCGGACGTAGGTCCCGGTGCCCCCCTGCGGGGCGACGATATCCTCCTGGGATAGAAAACAGATACGCATGCTTAAACCTCCGATGGGATAAGGGATCGGGTGACCCGCTGCCAGAATCCGAACAGCGGGTTCACGAGGCGGTCGGCCACCCGCGCCAGGTGGGGATTGGCCAGCGTGCCAATGTCGAGTTGCCAGCTCATCCCCGTGAGCACCACCCGGTCGCTGGCGCGCCGGAGCCGCTGGATCTGCCGGCGCTGGCGGGCGATCGTGGCCCGATGGGCCAGCAGCCAGCGATAAGCGCCCGCTTTGGCGCCGAGCCCGGCGCGCCCCTGCTGGAGGGCGTATCCCCAGGTGAGGACCTCGACCAGCGCCAGGGCCGGCAGCAAGAGCCACAGGGTCCGCGCCTGGTAGCACTTCAGCAGCATCAGCAGGCGGTTGCGCTCCAGATAATAGAGCTTACGCGGGGCGACCACGGGGGCATAGTGGTGATAGATGACGGCGGCGGGCACATAGAGACACCGATACCCGGCGAGTCGCGCCCGTAACGAGAAGTCGGTATCCTCCAGGTAGGTGAAAAAGGTCGCGTCAAAGCCGCCCAGCGTCGCCCAGAGCACGCGGCTCACCGCGAAACAGGCGCCCGACGCGGCGGTGACTTCGCGAGCGACCGCCAGCTCGGGCGCCTCCCGCGGCCGGTTCAGCCCGCGACAGACCGTGATCCCCGTGTAATGCATGGTGTTGCCGCAGGTGTTAATTGTGTCTCGGGGGGCCATGCGCAAAATCCGGGGCGTGGTCACGCCGACCCGGGCGCCCGTCGGCGCGTCCCGCAAGGGTTGGAGCAGGGCGTCCAGCCAGCCGGGTGTCACTTCCGTATCGGGATTGAGCCCGACGAGGTAGCGGCCCGTCGCCTGGGCAGCCCCCCGGTTCGTGCCCGCCGCGAAGCCCTCATTGTGCACGTTGCGCACCAGGTGAATCGCCGGGTAGTGCTGGGCGAGCCAATCGGCGCTGCCGTCGGTCGACGCATTGTCGACGATAATCACTTCGCTCGCCGGTCCACAGGTCGCCAGGACCGTCGGCAGGCAGCGGGCCAGGTGCGCCCGGCTGTTATAGCTGACCATAATAATGCTCGTGCAGATCGGCATGCAGGGGTCCTTCGCATGAGGGCGCCCGCTGGCGGACGCGCCGGGCGGGGTCAGGGGGTGCGGCGGAAGGCGCGATCGTTATGCACCGTCTTCTTCAGGTCATGGAAGAAGAGACCAATCGCATGGAGAATGAGCCCGACGAACAAGGTCAAGATCCCCAGGATCAGCAGCAGTACCGCGAGCAGGGCATAGCCCATGGCCAGGACATGGGTCGTGCTAAAGATATCCACAGTGACCAGCGCCATCCCGGCGCCGGCGCCCAGCAGCAGCAGGCCCTGGAGGCCGAAGAAGGCCAGGGGCCGGTGCTGGCTGACCAGCTGCACCAGGTTGGAGAGGATCTGCAGGCCATGCCCGACCGGGTTGCGTTTCGCCTTCTCGGCGTAGATCACGCTGATTGGCACTTCGGCGATCACCAGCTGATGCTCCTTGGCCTGGAACTGCATCTCGGACTCGACCGAGAGACCGGTGCCGGTGAAGCGCAGCACGGCGATGGCCTGGCGCGAGAAGGCGCGAAAGCCACTCTGTGAGTCGCTCACCGGCTGGTTGCTCGCCAGGTTGGTGATCGTCGTGAAGAGGTGCTGGCCGACCTGGCGGTAGCGCGGGATGCTGCTGTGGACGGAGAGAAAGCGCGACCCGATCACCATATCGGCGAGGCCGGCCCGGATGGGCACCAGGAGGGTTTCGATCTCCCCGGCCTCGTGCTGGCCGTCGCCGTCGATGAAGACGAGGATATCGATCGCCTGCTCGCGGGCCCAGGCGAGTGCGGTATTGACGGCTTCGCTCTTGCCCTTATTCACCCCGTGGCGGAGCACCCGCGCGCCGGCCTGTTCGGCGATAAACGTCGTGCCATCGGCGCTGCCATCGTCGATGACGACCACCTCAGGGGTATAGCAGAGCGCCTGGATCACCACACTGCCGATAAACCGTTCCTCGTTATAGGCCGGGATCGCGATGGCGATCCGGGGGGCCTGCTGGTTAGCGGGGCCGGCCGGGCGCACGGCTACCGGCTCCGCGGTAGAAAACTGGACTACTTCGATCATGGACTTCCTCCGAATCGCGTTCAGACACCTCGGTTGACTAACGTCTGATACGATCATACCCGGGAAGGAGGAGGGGGGGCTAGAGACGGGCGCCCCGCGGGCTGGGGGTCATCTGTTCTTCGCTTGCGGAGCGCCAAAGGACAACTGTCTCTGCCCGAGCGGTGCGAGTCCGGCGGGTCAATCGCCCGCGCTTACTCCGCGGCCCCGATCGCGTCCAGGGCGGCCGGATTCTCCAGGGCCGAGACATCGCCCAGCGGCAGGCCCAGGTGGCGGGCGCGGACCAGGCGGCGCAGGATCTTACCGTTGCGCGTGTGCGGCAGCTCCCGCACGAACCGGATGGCCTGGGGTTGGAGCGAGCGGCCCAGCTGCTCGACGATCGTGGCCGTGATCGCCGCCCGGACCCGATCGCCGGCCCGGTGGCCGGCCCGCAGCACCACGAAGAGCACGACCACCTCGCCCTTCAGCGCGTCGGGCACGCCGATGGCCGCCGCCTCGGCCACCGCGAGATGCGCCACGGCGGCCGACTCCACTTCGGCCGGGCCGACCCGCTTGCCCGCCACTTTGATCGTATCGTCGGAGCGGCCCAGGATGTACCAGAAGCCGTCGGCGTCGATCCGCGCCCAGTCGCCCTGGACCCAGATGCCGGGCAGCTGCGCCCAGTAGGTCTCGTGGTAGCGCTGCGCGTCTTGCCAGAAGCCGCGGGCCATGCCGGGCCACGGTTGCCGGATGACCAGCTCGCCCACCGCGCCGCGCACCGGCCGGCCCGTGGCGTCCACGACGTCGGCGGCCATGCCGGGGACCGCGGCGTTGAACGCGCAGGGCTTCAGCGGCAGCAGGGGGTTGCAGTGCAGGATGCCGCCCGCCACTTCGGTGCCGCCCGAGTAATTGAGCAGCGGCCGGGTGCCGCCGCCGACCACCTGGAACAGCCAGCGCCAGGGGTCGGGGTTCCACGGCTCGCCCGCGCCGGCCAGAAACGGCAGGCGGCGCAGGTCGTGGCTTTGCGGCCAGTGATCGCCCTGGCCCATCAGCGTGCGGACGGCCGTGGGCGAGATGCCGAGATGCGTGACGCCGTGCCGCGCCGCCAGCGCCCAGACGCGATCCGGCTGCGGGTAGCTGATCAGCCCCTCGTAGAGAAAACAGGTGGCGCCCAGCATCAGGCTGCCGGCAATGGCCCAGGGGCCCATCATCCAGCCGATATCGCTGACCCAGAAGAGCGTCTCGCCGGCGTGGAGATCGAAGCAGTGGGCCAACTCCTGCGCGGCCTTGATCGGGAAGCCGCCGTGGCTATGCACGATGCCCTTGGGCCGGCCGGTCGTGCCCGAGGTATAGATGATCATGTAGGGGGCTTCGGCATCCGTGGGTGTGGTCGCGCACTGCGGGCTCTGGGCGGCGAGGGCCGCGTCCCACCAGATGTCGTGCCCGGGCCGCCAGGGCACCGCGCGCCCGAGCCGCCGGACCACCAGGGTGTGCTCGACGGTCGGGCTAGCCGCCACCGCCGCGTCGGCGGCCTCTTTCATCGGCACGACCTTGCCGGCCCGGTAAAAGCCGTCCGCGGTGATCAAGAGCTTCGCGCCGCCATCGGTCAGCCGGGTGGCCACCGCGGCGCCGCCGTAGCCCGAGAAGATCGGGATCAGGATCGCGCCGATTTTGCCGATCGCCAGAGTCGCCACCGCGGTCTCGGGGATCATCGGCATGAACACCCCCACGCGGTCGCCTTGGGCGAGGCCCAGGGCCTGGAGCGCATTCGCCGCGCGGTTGACCTCGGTGTAGAGCTCGGCGTAGCTCAAGGTGCGGACGGCGCCCTCTTCGCCCTCCCAGGCGATGGCGGTCGCCCCCGGCCGCAGGCGCGTGGCCTGTTTGTCTACGGCATCGTGGACATAGTTATACTGCCCGTCGACGAACCAGCGCGGCCATTCGCGGCCCCGGCTGAGGTCGACGACCTGGCGGTAGGGCCGGAACCATTCGAGCTCCAGGTCCCGGACCACGGCGTCCCAGAACCAGCTCAGGTCCTCGGTCGCGCGTCTGAGCAGCGCCGCAAACGACCCGATGCCGTGCCGGGCCATGAAGTGCCCCAGTCGGCTGCGCTCCCGGTAAAAGGCATCCGGCCGCCAGACGATCTCCGGCGACTCGGCGCCTTCGGCGGACGGGATCGGGGTGGCGGGCGACTCGGCCATTGCGCTCCTGCTTACGGCGCCGGCACGCCCAGCGCGGCAAAGCACGCCGTCGCCGCGGCGTCCAGGGTCGCGGCGGCCGGGTCGTCGGGGGCGCCGCCGGCCCGGCGGGCGGCCGCCTCGGCGCGCCAGAGCTGCGCCTGTTCCCACGGGCGCCCCATCGCGCCATAGCTGGCCGCGGCCGCGGCAAAGGCGGCGGCGGCGGCGGCCCAGCGGCCCTCGGCGGCCGCCAGCCGGGCGGTCGCGCGCTGCAGCCCGGCCTGGTCGGGGCGGGACGGGGCCGGCCCGGCCAGGGTGTGGGCGGTGGCCAGGAATTGCGCGGCGGCGGCCCGGTCGCTGAGGGCGGCGGCCACCTCGGCAGACTGGTAATGCGCCCAGGCCCGGCCGAACGCGACCCCGCGGGTGCTGACGGGCCGGACGCCGGCCAGCATCGTCTGCGCGTGTACCCAGGCGCCCTGGTCCAGCAGCAGATCGGTCAACATATAGACCCCGATCAGCCAGACTTGAAAATTCCCCGCCGCTTGCAGCTGGGCCACGAGGCCCGTCAGCCGGGCCGTGGCGGCCGCCCGGGCGCCCTGGTAGTAGTGCAGCAACGTCTCGCTCATGGCTAGCGCCTGGAGGGGGTCCCCGCGGATGGCCAGTTGGCGTACAGCAGCTAACCGGGCCGCGGCGCGCGGGTACTCGCCCAGCCAGATCGCGCACAGGATGTCCCCCGTGCTGGCCAGCAGCTCGTCGCTGACGTGCCCCTGCTGGTGGGCTAGGCGCGTCATATGGGCGTAGTGCTGCCGGGCGCCCGGCAGATCGCCCAGTTCCACCAAGGCGAACGCGGTATTCTGGTGCGCCTGGCTCGCCTTGTCCAGCCGCCCGGCGGCCTCGGCGCGTTGCGCGGCCGCGGCCAGGAAGAGCAGGCGCTGCTCCCGGTCGCCCTTGGCCAGAGTCCCCAGCATAATCAAGATCTCGATTTCGGCCGTCGCGTCGCCCGCGCGCTGGGCGAGCAGGCGGGCCTGTTCGGCATAGACGTGGGCGCCCGCGGGGTCGCCGCTGAGGAAGGTGGCGTGGGCCAGGGTCTGGAACAGGCCGATTTGGGCGGGCGACTCGGGGTGGGGGGCGAGGGCCGCCAGCGCGGCGGCGCCGTAAGCCAGCGTGCCCGGCGTGTCGCCGGCCTTGAACGTCAGGCGCATGAGCCCAGTGTAGGTGCGGGCCAGCCCGGCGCCATCGGCCGCGGCGGTGTAGGCCGCGATGGCGGTCTGCCAGGCGTGGGTCGCCTCGGCCACGTGGCCCAGGCGGCCGAGGGCTTCCGCCCGGCCCGCGTGCAGGCGCGCCTGGTCGGCCGGCGCGCGGGCCAGAGTCAGGGCGGCCTGGTAATGGGCGGCGGCTTCCTCATTCGAGTAGCTGCTGAGCGCCCGGTCGGCGGCCTGTTCATAGTAGCCGCGGGCGGTGGCGTCCTGGCCGGCCGCGGCGAAGTGGTGGGCGAGCTGGGCGGCCAGGTCGGCCCGGCGTTCGGGGTAAAGGGCCTCCAGGGCCTGGGCGACCTGATGGTGCAGCGTGCGGCGGTCCGTGCGCAGCAGCCCGGCGTAAGCGGCATCCTGGATCAGGGCGTGACGGAACAGATACTCGAGGTCGGCGCTGTCCGGGGCCGGTTGCAGCAGCCCGCGCCGGGCCAGCTGCGTCAGGTGCCCGTCCAGATCGTGCGTACTCTCTGCCACTGCCCCGGCCCTCCCCTCCGACTCCGCGCCCCGCTATTATACCCTACTTGGCGGCGGGGGGCCGGGCGGGCCGCGAGATGCTATAATAGCCGCAGAGTCCCGGCCTGAACGTGAGTGGACCCCGTGCGGCTAGCAGGAGGAGCCCCCGATGACTGATCTACCTGAGGTGCGGCTGCGGCCGTTGACCCCCGCCGACGTGCCGGCCTTGGAAGCGGCCTCCGGCCCGGAAGCCGACCCGTTCAATTGGGCGGGCCACACCGATCCGGGCGCGCTCGCCGCCACGATTGCCGCGCGGCAGATCCTCTCCGACCCCGCGGGTGGAGGCCGATACAGATGTCGAGAACGTGGCCGAGCAACGCGCATTGGAGAAGGCCGGCTTCACCCGCGAGGGCATCCTGCGCGGCACCGCGTTCCGCCAGGGACAGTGGCACGACCAGATGATCTACAGCGTGCTCCGCGCCGAGGTGAAGCTGGAGGACCCCTCCGACGTCAGCTAGCTCAGGACCGGCGGTAGCTGACCTGGCCGCGAGTCGGTGCCGGCCAGGATGGTCACGCCGCTTCGGCCGCGGCCACGGCCAGCCGGCCGTGCACCGTCGCGCCGCCCAGGTACCAGTCCTTGCGCGGGCCGTCGGGACGCAGGCGGACCCGGGCGAGCGAATCGGTGATCACCGACAGCGTCGGGGTGAGGGCAGTGCCCTGGGCGGCCATCAGCGGGAGCAGGGCCGGGTCCAGGCACATCCCGTGCTCGAGCGAATCGACCTGCGCCTCGACCGCCGCCGCGCCGCCGGCCGCCTGCTGGGAGTGCACCGCGACCCGCCCGCCGACGGCGTGCACCGCCGCCACGACCGCGCGCAGCACCCCGGCCGGCAGCGCGTCGTCCTCCGGACCCCAGTCGGCGATGACCTTGGCCCAGCCGGTCCGGGCGGCTTGCGCCGCCG
>DATGEF010000813.1:0-4734 GCA_035310405.1 Chloroflexia bacterium
GGGCGCGCGACCGGTGTGCGCCCGGGCGATATCGTCGGGGCGATCGCTAACGAGGCCGGCATCCCCGGGCGGTCGATCGGCGCGATCGATATCTATGACCGGGCGACGTTCGTCGAGGTCCCGGCCGCCGACCGGGAGCGGGTGGTGCGCGCCCTGGCCCGCACCACGATCAAAGGGCAGCGGCTGCAGGTGGAAGTCGTCGGGCCCACGACCCCGCGCCCGCCCACCGGCCCCGCGCCCGCGGGTGCGCCGCGCTTTGCCCCGCGGCCCGCGGGCCGCCCGGGCGCGCCCGAGCACGCCGCGGGCCATCACCGCGCCACGCACAAAGCGCATAGCCCGCACAAAAAGTCCCGTTAGCCGGTCCGCTCAGGGCAGCTCGGCCAGCCACCATCGGGCCGCGGCGCCGGCGGGGTGGCCTTCCCAGACGCGCCCGAGCACGGCCGCCATTTGCCGGGCCGTCGCGCCCTGATCCGCTTCGCGGGACCAGTCCCGCCCGGCGCGCAGATTGTCGTGCTCCGCCTCCAGCCGGGCGAGCCAGATCTCGGCCGGGCCCCGGTCCCGGGCCGCCGCGGCTTCCTGGACCAGGGCCAGGTAGTACGCAGCATGCCGGCGCCGGATCGCGGCCGCTTCGCCGCTCTCTTCCAGGCGTTCCCGGGCATATTCCCGGATCGTCTCCAGCATGCTGAAGCGCGATTCGCCGTGCGCTTCGTCCTCGCGCCGCAGCAAGCTCTTGTCGATCAGCGTCGCCAGCCCATCGAGGATAAAGTCCTGCGTTAACGGCGGCTCGTCGTCCCGGGCCACCTGTTCCACCGCGTCCAGGGTACATCCGCCGGCGAAGACCGCCAGCCGGCGGAAGAGGCGCTGCTCGCCCGCATCGAGCAAATGATAGCTCCAGTGGATCGCCGCCTGCAGGGTCTGGGCGCGCGCCGGGTGGGCGGCACGCGGCGGCAGCGCGTCGAGCGCGCGGCGGCCCGCCGCGCCGTCCAGGCGGGTGGCGAGGCGCCGGGGAGTCAGGTGCCCGAGCTGCCCGGCCGCGAGCTCGATGGCGAGCGGCACGCCATCCAATCGGGCGCAGATCGCGGCCACGGCCGGGGCATTGCCCGCCGTCAAGGTAAAGGCCGGCTGGGCGGCCCGCGCCCGGTCGACAAAGAGCGCCACCGCGGGGACGGTCGCCAGCGCGGCCGGGGGCAGGGCGCGGGCCAGGTCCGGGATGGCCAGGGGCGCCACCGGAAACTCATGTTCGCCGTAGACCCGCAAGGCCGCCCGGCTGGTCACCAGGACCTTGATCCCGGGGGCGCCCGACAGCAGCTGCGTCACCAGGCCTGCCGTTTCGAGTACATGCTCAAAGTTATCGAGCACCAGCAAGATCCGCCGGTCGCGCAGATACCGCTGCAGGGCGACCAGCGGTGCCGGCGCCGCCGGCGCGGTCAGGCCCAGGGCCGTGCTGATCGCCGCGATCACCCGCGCCGGATCGTGGACGAGATCGAGCGGCACGATCCAGACGCCCGCCGCGAAGGTGTCGACCAGATCGCTGGCGACCTGCAAGGCGAGCCGGGTTTTGCCGATCCCGGCGGGGCCGGTCAGGGTGATCAGGCGCACATCGCCCCGGCGCAAGAGAGTCCGAACCTCCCCCACGGTCGAGTCCCGGCCGATCAGCGGGCTGGCCGGCGCCGGCAGGTTGTTGGGGCGCAGATCCAGGGTAGCCAGGGGCGGGAAGTCCGTCTGTACGTCGTCGGCGCTGAGCTGGTACACATGCTCGAAGCGGATCAGGTCGCGTAAGCGGCATTCGCCCAGGTCCCGGAGGCGAATCCCCGGGGGCAGGGCGCCGGCGAGCCGATCGACGGTCGCCGCCGAGACGAGAATTTGCCCGCCGTGGGCCACCTCCAGCAGCCGGGCTAACCGATTAAAGGTGGGCGGGCCAAAGTAGCCATCACTCCGCAGCTCCGCCGGGCCGCTGTGCAGCGCCATGCGGACGCGGAGGGGCGCGGCGCCCCAATCGGTGTGCTGGAAGGCGCGGGCGGCCTGGTGCGCCGCGCAGAGGGCTGCGCCGGCCTGCGCAAAGCCGGCGCTGAAGGTGGTCGGCGTGAGCCGGAACAGGGCGCCGCCGGTGGCCCCCACCGCGGTGCGCAGGATGGCGTCATGCCGGGGGATCGCCGCGACCATGGCGTCCGGATGCTGCTCCCACCAGCGGGTGCCGTCGACAATCTCGGTGAAGAGAAACGTCTCGGCGGGCCGGGGGGCGGGCGGGCGGTTACCGGCCGGCAGGTCAGCCATGGCCCTCGTCCTCCTGCGCATAGCTGATCACTGCGTCGAGCGTCATCGCCTGGCCGGTGGCCTGCGCCTGGTGCCAGGCCGCGTCGCCGAGCTGCTGCCGGGTCGCCGCCCGAATCCGCGCCGCCCCGGCCTCCTCGGTCGGAGTGAGGGGGACGCCAATGGTCGTGCGCAGGGCTGCCGCGGCGCCCAGCAGCTGCGCCGTCCGCTCGGCCTGGCCCGTCTGGGCGGCGACTTCCGCTAACCCCTCCAGACACTCGGCGATCCCTTCTTTGTCGCCCAGGTTATGGAAGCGGGTCAGGCTCTGGCGGTGCAAGACGCGCGCTCCAGGGGCGTCGCCCGCGCGCAGGGTCGTCCGGGCCAGATTCGTCAGCACGGCGGCCATCCCGCGCTTGTCGTCGAGCTCCGCGAACAGGGCCAGGGCCTCTTCACAGAGCATCCGGGCGGGCGCATAATTGCCCTGGTGTAAGGCCACCACCCCCAGATTGCTTAACGAGCCCGCAATGCCCCGTTGGTCGCTGAGCGCGCGCCGCAGGGCCAGGCTCTCCTGGTGCAGCCGGATAGCCCGCGCATACTCCCCTTGCGCGTCGACGATCACCCCCAGGTTGTTCAGCGCATTCGCGATGCCGCGCCGGTCGCCTCTGGCGCGGAACATGGCCAGGCCCTGCTCATACAGCGCCGCGGCGCCCGTGAGTTGGCCCTGGCTATGGGCGATCGCGCCCAGGCGGCAGAGGGCCCCCGCAATCTGCTCCTGGGCGCCCACCGCCCGCCAGCGCACCAGCGCGCCATCTAACCGCGCCACCGCCTGCGCATAGTCGTTTTGCAGCCAGGCGAGGGTCCCCGCACCATAGAGCACCTCGGCCTGCACCCTTTCTAAATGCGGAGTGCGGAAACCCGCAGGGTTCCCCTTGTGGGCTGCGGAGTGCGGAATAGCGACGGAATCCTGGCTATCTTCCGCATCTGCGCAGATCGCGTTTAGCCAGCCGCGGCCCTCGCTCAGGTAGCCGCGGGCCGACCAGAAGCGCCAGAGCGCCGCGCCCAACCGTAAGGCGATGGCGCCCTCGCCCGCCGCCAGGGACCAGCGCAGAGTGGCGCGCAAATTGTCATGGTCTTCGTCCAGGCGTTGGAGCCACTCCCCCTGGCGGGCGCCTTGCAATTCGCCGGCCCCGGCCTCGGCGAGCGCCAGGTAATACGCGGCGTGCCGGCGCCGCAAGGTCTCCTCCTCCTGGCTGCGCGCCAAGCGTTCGATCGCATACTCGTGGATCGTCTCCAGCATCCCGAAGCGGGGCTGGCCCTGCGCGTCGTCGACCTGCCGGAGCAAGCTCTTGCTGACCAGCGCGTGGATACCTTCGGCGATCTCCGGGCCCAGGGTGCCCGTGGTGTCACAGATCGTCACGGCCGCGTCGAGGCTCCAGTCGCCCGGGAACACCCCGAGCCGCGCGAATAACTGCCGCTGCCCCGGGGCCAGCAGCTCGAAGCTCCAGTCGATAGTGCTGCGCAGCGTGCGCTGGCGCGCCGGCAGGTGGGATGTGGGGTCGCTGAGCAAGTAGAGGGGCGAGGTGCCTTTCGCGGCACTGAGCCGGCGCAAGAGGCCCTCCGGCGGCAGCCCGCGCGTATGCGCCGCCGCGAGCTCGATGGCCAGCGGCAGGCCGTCCAGCCGCCGGCAGATCTGGACGATCGGGAGCGCGTTCTCGGCCGTGAGCCGGAAATCGGGCTGGACGGCGCGGGCGCGCTCCACGAACAGCGCCACGGCGGGGACCGCGGCCAGCGCCGGCAGCGCCGGCAGCTGCCCCGGGTCCGGGACCGCCAGGGCCGGGACGACAAACTCCTGCTCCGCGTCCAGGGCGAGCCGCTCCCGGCTGGTGACGACGACCTTCAGCCGGGGGAGCAGCCCGAGCAACAGCGTGATCCACGAAGCCCCCGCGGTCACCTGCTCGAAATTGTCGAGAATCAGGAGCACCTGCTGATCTTGCAGGGCCGTCGCGACGCTGCGCAGCAGCGGCTGGTGCCGGACCTCCTGGATGCCGAGGGTGGCGGCGATCGTCGGCATCACCAGGGCCGGGTGGCGCACGGCGGCCAGGGCGACAAAACAGACCCCATCGGGGAAGTGCGCCCGCAGATCGGCGGCCACCTGGAGGATCAGGCTGGTTTTCCCCATGCCGCCGGCGCCTGTCAGCGTCACCAGGCGCCCGGCCGGGGTCCGGAGCAGGGCGCCCAAGCGGGCTTGCTCCCGGGCCCGCCCGATCAACGGACCCGGCGGGGGCGGCAGGTTACTGACGAGCGGCGTGTTGAGTTCCTGCGGTATCGGCATGGTAGCTTCAAAGACGGCGAGCAGACCGTCGATACCTCTATTATACCAGGCCTTGCCCACTTAGCGGGCCAGGCCGGCCATCGTCGGCTCATCCCCCGCCGGTACGTGCGCCGATCGTCCACGGCATTGACACGCGGGCTGAACAGTAGTAT
>DATGEF010000814.1:0-5847 GCA_035310405.1 Chloroflexia bacterium
TAGACGGCCGGGTTGCCGAGGACGGCCGGGGGCAGCAGGCGTTGCGCGGCTTTGTTCGGCGTGGCGTACTTGATGAAGGCGACATTCTCGCTCTCGACATCGGGGCGGAGCAGGAAGTTCATGAAAACGTAGGCCGTGTAGGGATGGGGCGCCCCCTTCGGGATGGCCAGGTTGTCCTGCCAGATCGTGGCCCCTTCTTTGGGGATCACATACTTGACGCTGGGCCGGGTCTCGGCCACCTTGAGGGCATCGCCTGTATAAATCTGGGCCAGCCAGACGGTACCAGCGGTGAGCAGGTCGCGGTTGGTGTCGCTGGTGTAGGCCTGGACCAGCGGCTTTTGTTGCAGCAGCTTGGCTTTGATCTGGGCTAGCTCGCCAGGATCGGTCGTGTTTTCGGAGAAGCCGAGCAGGTGGGCGGCCGCGGCGGGCACCTCGCGCTCGTCGTTCAGCATCGTGATCTTGCCTTTGTATTGCGGATCGAACAGCACGGCCCAACTATCGGGGGCCGGCTGCACTTTATCGGCATCATAGGCGAAACCGGTCGTACCCCACTTCCAGGGCAGGCTATATTTATTCTCCGGGTCGTAATAGGGATGCAGGTTTCGCGGGTCAAGGTTGGCCGCATTGGGCAGTAGCGACATATCCAACGGCGCCAGCAAGGCGCTCTGGATCATCGTGGCGATCATGTAATCCGAGGGGACGATCACGTCATAGCCGGTTGGGTTCGCCTGGAGCTTGGCGAGCAGGGTTTCGTTGCTGTCGTACAGGGTCATGTTGACTTTCACCCCGTATTCCTGCTGAAACTCCTGCAAGACCGCGGGCTTCATATAATTGGCCCAGGTGTAGAGGTTCAGTTCCCCGGCGAGCTTGCTTTTGTCGACGGCCAGGGTGGGCACGGCGGTCACGGGCAGGCTGGTCAGCGTCGGGGTGGCCAGGGCCAGGGCCGGCGTGGCCGAGGCCGGCGGGCTGGTGCTGGCCGGGGAGCCGGCGGTGCCTGTGGGGATCGCCGGGGGGGTCGCCGTCGGGGCCGGGAGCGGCGGCGGCGGCGTGGCGTCGGCCCCGCACGCCGCCAGCAGGGGCGCGAGCGCGAACAGCAGGAGCCCGGCGCCGCGGCGGCGCGTGGTCGCTTGTCTCAAGGCTCCGCCTCCTTTATTGGACCTGGCGCTGAAAGTCGGCCTGGTCGAAGTAGACTTTTTCCCCGGCGAATTTTTCGGCCACCGGGTTCCAGGGGAAATGGATGATAATCTTCATGGCGACCGGCTGGCCGGTGGGCGCGAGCCCGGCCCAGGGGCCCTGGTGCGTGCCTGTCATATCGGCCACCTCGATGACCCCCTGGGGCCCGATGACAATGTCGGTGAGATCGAATTTGACGTCGGGAAAGGCGCCGAGAAAGGTCGTGTAGAAGTCGCGCGCGCCCGCATGGCCCTCCCAGCGCTGCCCGGTCGGCACGACCTCGTACACGCAGTCCTCGGCCAGCGTCTCGATCAGGCCGGGGATGCTGCGCCGATCCTCGGCCTTGGAGTGCGCAATCCAGAGATGGCGGATCTTTTCGTAGAGCTCGGGGGTGATCTTCCACCCCAGGCGCTCCCGGATACTGGCCTCCGGCGTATGGGTCATGGTCTACTCCTCTCTATTGCGTAGCAAGCTAAGCGCGGTCGTCACTCCGTGACCGCTCGGACCTTGCAGCGCGCCCGCCAGATATCGCCGACTTCGGCGGCGTAGCGGGCGAGCAACTCGGGGGCCCACGCCGCGGCGTCAATGCCCAACTCGGCGAGCCCGACCGTCGGCACGGGCGTGCCGGCCGTTTCGATATTGAACCCGGCGTGGATCAGCGTCGAGGTCGCGCTGGCCGTGGCGATCGAGACCGAGAGCTTGCCCGGCTGCCCATCGGCGCGCGCGAGATAGAGATCGTCGCCCTGGCGGGTGACCGCGTGGCCGATCGTCCGCGCCAGGGCCTCCTCCAAAAGCTCCTTGGCCGTCACGATCAGCAGCCGCTGCCGGTAGACGGCCAGGTGCAGATCGCCGGTAAAGAACTCGGCGATGATGTGGAGCATGCGCGGGCTATAGATCGGCGCCTGGGCTTTCACATCCTCGATATCGACCATCTCGCTCAAGGCGACCCGGCAGGGGCCGATAAAGGCGACGGCCGCATCGCCCAGGAGGTCGAACTGGCGATAGATCCAATGGGGGGCCAGCTGGTGGCCATCGTAGCCGATCTCGCGCGCCACGAACAGGGTGTGCAGGGCCGCCGCCGGGTTGCGCGCTAGACCCATCGCCGGCGCCCCCAGACGATCACATGCATCTGCGGCAGCACGCGGACATAATAGCGGTCCCAGAAGGGATCGCGCACCCGCGCGGCCAGGCGCTCCAGGGCCGCCGGGTAGTCGGGGATGGCGGTATCGCCCTCCGGCTGCAAGACGATCGGCAGCCGGCGCGCGGCAAAGATCGGGTAGCCGGCCAGGAAGGTGCGTAGTCGGGCTTCGTCGGCGTCGTCGCGGACCACGAACTTCCACTGCTGCTGGTCCGGCCGCAGGGCGTCCAGGAAGCGCTCGACAACCGGCAGGCGCAGGTAGTTCTCGCCCGCGCTCGGCAGCTTGGGCGACAGGCTCCAGAGATCGATCAGGGGCACGACGGGCTCCGGGAAGATGGTCGTATTGGTCTCGATGGTGAGGTGATGATCCCGCTCTTTGAGCAGCCCGGCCAGCAGCGGCAGGTCCCGCTGCAGGGTCGGCTCCCCGCCGGTCAGGACGACATGGCGCGCCCCCTGCGCGGCGACCTGGGCGGCGACCGCCTCCGGCGCCAGGGCTTCCCAGGTCCCGCCCTCCCGCACGCTCCAGGAGTATTTCGTGTCGCACCACGAACAGCGCAGGTTGCAGGCGAAAAAGCGCACAAAGGTTGTGGGCACGCCCATCAGCGTGCCTTCGCCCTGCACCGAGCGATAGATTTCCATGACGTTCATTGGGCCGGCTCCCGCTCCGCGTGCGTGATCTCCACATAGCCGCTCTCCGTTTCCCAGAGGCGGATGCGATACAGCAGGGCGTCGGCGAGCCCGGCGGCGACGAGCGTGTCCCAGATCCAGTGGGCCAGGTTTTCGGCGGTCGTGTGCAGGCCGGTCACCTCGTTCAGGTCGTAGTGGTCCAGCCGTTCGATCACCGTCGCTTTGACCAGCGCCGCGAGATCGCCGAAATCCATCACCATGCCGTGGTCCGGCGCGCCGGGGGCGTCTTTAATCGGGCCGCGGAGCGTGACCTCCAGCTGATAGGAATGGCCATGCGGCCGGGCGCATTTGCCCAGGTGGCCCGGCAGCTGATGCGCGGCCTCAAAGCGAAAGGTCTTGGTCAGGATCGCCGATCTCATGGCGACTCTTCTAGATAGGGCCGGCAGCCCGCCCAATCGAGGGTGGGCGCATAGGGCAGCGGATCGACGACGCCCACCTGGCGGAAGGCGGCGATCCGCAGTTGGCAGGCGTCACAGGTGCCGCAGGCCCGCTCTTCGCCCAGATAGCAGGTC
This sequence comes from Chloroflexia bacterium, assembly GCA_035310405.1. Taxonomy (GTDB): domain Bacteria; phylum Chloroflexota; class Chloroflexia; order QHBQ01; family JAICKM01; genus JAICKM01. The sequence continues at coordinate 3,511 of DATGEF010000814.1, forward strand.
CAGGTCAGGGGGATCGGGGCGCCGAGGCGCAGCGCGCGCCGCACGATGGCCGGCTTGTCGTCGTCGATCAGCGGGCGCACGATGGTGAACTCCCGCCGGGTCGCCAGCCGCAGGGTGGCCTGGGCGGCGGCCAGGAAAGACTCCCGGCAGTCGGGATAATTCTGGGCATCGGCCGCGTTCCAGCCGCCGATCAGGTGGGTGGCGTCGCCGAGCAGGGCCAGGGCGGCGGCATAGGCCAGGAGGATCAGGTTGCGGTTCGGCACATAGGTGGGGGCCAGGTCTTCGATGAGCGCGGGCAGATCCCGGCCCTGGGGGATGGGCCCCCGATCGGTCAGGGGCGAGCCGCCGATCGGCGTCAGCGCCACCGCCTGGTAGGGCACCCCGTAATGGGCCGCGATCGCCGCTGCCGACTCGATCTCGCGGGCATGGCGCTGGCCATAGGTGAAGGAGACGGCGCCGCGCAGCGCATAACCCTGGGCGTGCGCCCAGGCCAGCGCGGTGACCGAATCGAGCCCCCCGCTCAGCAGCACTAAGGCCGGGATCGCTGCCATGGATCGCTGTCCTCTCTAGATGTCATTCAACCTTCAATACTACCACGGATTGCCGCTCGGGGACAAGTGACAGGCGCCGGCTGCGGCCGTTCTATAGCTGGGTGAAGGGAGGGAGCGCGGGTGATTAAAGCACTCTTGCTGGATATGGACGGGGTGATCTATCGCGGCGACCAGGCCCTGCCGGGGGCGGCCGGGTTCTTGCCGGCTTTGCAGCGCGCCGGGGTTTCGGTTATACTGGTCACGAATAACTCGACCCGGACGGCCACGGGGGTGGCCGCCAAACTGGCGCAAATGGGCATCCAGGCCCCGGTCGAGTCGATCCTGACGTCGGCGCAGGCCACGGCGCGCTGGCTGCACACGCAGGCCCCGGCCGGGGCTGGGGTCTATATCGTCGGATCGGCCGACCTGGCCAACGTGGTGCTGGAGCAGCCGGGGTTTCAGATCGACGCCGAGCGCCCGGATTTTGTGGTGGTCGGGCTGGATACCGAGGTCACGTACGCGAAACTGCGCACCGCGAGCCTGGGCCTTTTGCGTGGTGCGCGTTTTGTGGCCACGAACGTCGATAGCAGCCTGCCCGTCGAGGGCGGCGAGCTCTGGCCGGGGGCCGGCGCGATCGTCGCCGCGATCGCGACCACCGTCGGGCGCCCCCCGGACGTGATCCTGGGTAAACCGGAGCCGTGGCTGTTCCAGCAGGCCCTGGAGATCCTGAAACTGCCGCCGGCGGCCGTACTGGCGGTCGGCGATCGCGCGGAGACCGACATCGTGGCCGGCAAGCGGGCGGGGGTGCCGACGGCCCTGGTGCTGACCGGGGTGACCCGGCCGGATGAGGTGGCCGGGCTGGCGCCGGAGATGCGGCCGGACTATGTATTTAAGAATTTAGAGGAGTTACGAGCCTTCGCGTGTGCTGTGCCCACGCCCGCTCCCAAAAACCCCGATGCTGAAGACTCGCCCGCCGTCGACTGAGCCGGCCGCCCGGTCCGCCGACCCCACCTTTGCCTTTGATTACGAGGACCCCCGGACGGTGGAGGGCCGTGGCGCCCTGCGGGCGGATACCCAGGATCTCGCAGCCCTGCGCCTGGAGCGCTGCCTGGTGGCGCTGCGTGGGGTATCGGGCCGCCTGCTGGAGATCGGCTGCGGCGCCGGCCGTAACCTGCGCGCCTTCGCGCATTACCGGCCGGACCTGACGCTCCAGGGCGTCGACATCAGCCGTGTCGCGCTGGAGGAGGCCGCCGCGGCGGGGGGGCCCATCGTCTACCGGCTGGGCGATGCCCTGCACCTGCCCTATCCCGACGCCAGCTTTGATATCGTCGTCCTCTTCGACGTGCTGGAGCATGTGCCCGATGTGGGCCGGGCCGTCGCGGAGATTGCCCGGGTCTTGCGGCCCGGCGGCACCTTCCACGGGTTCGTCCCCTGCGAGGGTAACCGGCGGACGCTCTTTGCCCTGCTGCGCCATAGCCGGCGGTGGCCCATCCATCGCTGGAAGCGCGATCATATCGGCCACATCCAGATCCTGACGACCCGGCAGATGCACGGCATCCTGGAGGCCCACGGCCTGATCGTGCGGGATATCACCTACAGCTTCCATTTGCTGGGCCAGATCCACGATATTGTCGACTATTGGCGCCGCGAGCAACTGGCCGGGGGGCACGCGCGGCACCCGCTGGCGCGCGCCGGCGTCAAGCTGGTCAGCCGCGCGGTGTTCTACCCCACCTGGCGCCTGGCCTACCACGAGGATAAGCGCCGCCTGCGCGACCCGCGGGCGATCGGCGTCCATCTCACCGCGGTG
>DATGEF010000815.1:0-10757 GCA_035310405.1 Chloroflexia bacterium
CTGGCGGCCGGCCTGGGGCTGGACGTGATCGCCACGGCCGGGGGGGTCGCTACGGCCCGGCACCGATGGTCGGGTCGGGCTGGTCTCCTCGCCATGTGGATCGGCGCCGGGGTAGCGCTGAGCAGCGGCACCGCGGTGTATACGAGCTATCTGCAGGGGGGAGCGCTCCTGAACCCCACTATGTGGGTGCCGTTGCAGATCCACCAGGGTGGAATCGAGATACGGAACCTCCTCGCCGCACAAGGGAGCGCTGGGCCAGCGGATAAGGTGCTGACCCTGATGCCCCTCTTCCCCCTGGAAGGGGGGCTGTCCATTTACCCCGCACTGGCCAGTGGGCCCTTTACCTGGCGGGTAGCGCCGTTGCTGAGTGATGACCAGCGCGCCCGCCTGGGGGTTGTGGGCGCCGGCGACCTGGCGCTGCTGGTTGGCCGCGATACGCCGGCGGCCATCCTCACCGGCGGCGAGGCCGCCCTGGAATCCGAGCTGACGCGCTATGCCCAAACGCATCACTATCGGGCCGTGCGCCTGAGCAACGGATTAACGCTGTGGTTAAAGTGAGCTAACCAAGTTTCTGAACCGGGTTTCTGAGCATTGACGCCGGCCACCCCCGGTGCTATAATCCCTTCCAGCCCCACTGGAGGGCCGAACCGCATGTCTATGGAGCACCCACTGAACAATCTAGGCCAGCCGATTAGCTTCGCCTTGAGCGGCTGGAGTCCCCCGCCGCCGCCCCCCCGCACGCCCATGAGCGGGCGTTTCTGCCACCTGGAGCCGCTGGATCCCGAGCGCCATGCCGCCGCCTTGTATGCCGCCCAGGCCCAGGATACGGAAGGCCGGAATTGGACATATCTGTCCTATGGGCCCTTCGCGACTCTGGACAGCTACCGCCTATGGATGGAGCAGAACTGCCGCGGCGACGATCCCCTGTTCCACGCCATCGTGGACCGGGACACCGGCCAGGCGGTCGGGGTCGCGAGTTACCTGCGGATTGCGCCCGCCAGCGGGTCGATTGAGGTGGGCCATATCCACTACACACCCGCCCTGCAACGCACCGCCGGGGCGACCGAAGCCATGTACCTGCTGATGAAGCGGGCGTTTGAACTGGGGTACCGGCGCTATGAGTGGAAGTGTGATGCCCTGAACGCTCCTTCGCGCGCGGCAGCCCAACGCCTCGGGTTGTCGTACGAAGGGGTGTTCCGGCAAGCGACCGTCTACAAAGGGCGCAACCGCGACACCGCCTGGTATGCCGCGATTGACCAGGAATGGCCCGCCCTGGAGGCCGCCTTCCAGCAATGGCTCGATCCGGCCAATTTCGACGCCAGCGGCCACCAACATGTCCGCCTCAGTGCGTTGACGGCGCCGCTACTCAAGCCACCCCCGCCAGCCCCTGCGATCCGAGGGTAACCAGGGGGGCTAATGTCCGCCCTTTCCTTTGCCGTGCCCTTTCCCCGGCTCGCCCCCGCCAGCCGGAGGAGGGGGCGGCGCCACGACTCCGCCAGCCGGAGGCGTCGGGGCCACCGTGGGCACCGCCGCGGCCGGCCCCAGGCTGGTCGTGACCGTCAGCGGGGAGCCGGGAGCCAGGCTGATGCCGGCGGCCGGCTCCTGGGCTAGCACCAGGCCGGGCGCCACCGAATCGGTATAGACTCCCGGCGCGGCTACCAGCTTCCAGCCGCCCTGTTGGGCCAGGGCGCGCGCCGCGTCGAGCGAGAGCCCCAGGAGCTGGGGCGCGGGCGGCCCGGCAGCCGCCGTCGGGCTGGCGGCGCCCGCCGTGGGCGACCCGCCGGCACTACTAGCCTGGGCGGGGCCCTGACCATGGCCCAGCGTGGCCGCCAGGAGTGCCAGGAGGCTAAGCAGCACAATCCCGGCGATCACCGGGATCGCCCAACGGGGCATGATCGCCGAGCCGGCCGGTGCGTGCGCCGGCAAGGGCGCGACGGCCGGTTGGCTCGCCACATAGGGCTGGATGGGCCCGGACACCGAGGGGCCAGCGCCCGGGAAGGCCGCCGTGGCCTGGCGGCTCCCCGCCCGGAGCTCTTCTAGCGCACGTTCCAGGTCGCCCGCCGACGCAAACCGGGCCGCCGGATCGGGCGCCAGGGCACGCGCCACCAGCGCTTCCACGGCCGGCGGCACCGCTGGATTGTGCTGGCCTACCGGGACCGGCGGTCCTGCTTGTTGGGCACTGATCATGGCAGCGGCCGTCGCGCCCGGGTAGGGCGGCTGCCCGGCCAGCAGGCTATAGAGCAGGGCGCCCAGGCTATAGACATCGGCCGGCGGTGCCGGGGGCGCGCCACGCAGCCGCTCAGGCGCCAGGTATGGTAGAGAGTCCGGGCTGGTGGGGATCACCGGTAGCTGTAGGGTCGCCGCCGGCACCGCCGGCGCGGTGCCCGGCTCTTCAGGGGCAACTGCCCCCCCGAAATCGACGAGCTTGACCTGCCCTTGATTGTCGACGAGGACATTCGCCGGCTGGACGTCGCAATGGAGCAGGCCATTGTCCTGGATAAACGCGACCGCGCTCGTCACCTGCACTGCCAGATCTACTGCCGGGCCCACGTCGTAGCGCCGGCCGACGTCGAGCGGCCGGCCGTCCACATATTCCATGACGATGTACGGCCGCCCCTCGGCCGTCCCTGCGTCATAGACCTGGGCCAGGTGCGGGTGATGTAGCCGGGCCGCGACCTGGGCCTCGCGCGCGAAACCGGCGGCGGCCTGGGGATCACCTGCTGCGGCTGGCTGCAGGACCTTGACCGCCACCCGGCGCTGGAGTTGTGTATCCTGGGCTGTGTACACAGTCGCGATCAGGCCCTGAGCCTGCGGCTGCTCCAGGATATACCGGCCGCCGAGAGTGCGGCCGGCCCAGCTCTGATCGACTTGCGCTGTCTGTCTCATGGTGGTGCCCGTCTCTCTGTCGTAGCGATCCGCCCTAATGCTGCGGGGACCCCAGGCTATCGATGACCTGACCTCCCCCTCCGCATAAGCAAAGGTTGTGCCCAGGGAACCCGACGGGCGCACCCGAGGGGCTTCACGCCGGGGCGGGGCCGAGGAACCCCGCCAGGCGTGCCAGGTCCAGATTGCCGCCGCTGACGATGACGACCACGGGGCCACCGGGCGGCAAGGTCCCTTTGCCGGTCAGGAGGGCGGCCAGCGCCGCAGCCCCGGCCGGCTCCGGGACGACCTTGAGCCACTCGATCAAGGGGGGGATGGCGGCGGCAATCTCTTCGTCGGTGACCAGCACGACCGCATCCACCAGGTCGCGGACGATCGCGTAATTCAATTCACCGGCGAAAGGGGCGGCCAGGCCGTCGGCGATCGTCTGGATCTGGTCCAGGTGCACCGCGTGGCCGGCTTGCAGGCTGCGGACCATGGCCGGGGCGCCCTCCGGCTCGACGCCGAGGATATAGAGATCCGGGAGGATGCCGCGGGCAGCCACGGCGATCCCGGCGATCAAGCCGCCGCCCCCGATCGGCACGACGATCGCGGCAGCTTCCGGCAGATCCTCCAGGATCTCCAGCCCGACCGTACCCTGGCCGGCTATGATGTCCGGGTCGTCGAACGGCGAGATGTAGACATAGCCGTGTGCTTCCTGCTCCTGCCGGCAGCGGTCAAGCAGAGTCACCCGGTCCGGGTGGAGGATGACAGTCGCGCCATAGGCCTGGGTGTTGGCGATCTTGGTGGCCGGGGCGCCTACGGGCATGACCACGGTGCAGCGCACCCCCGCCGCCCGTGCCGCGTACGCCAGTGCCTGAGCGTGGTTGCCCGCCGAGATCGTGACCAGCCCCCGCGCCTTTTCCGCCGCACTCAGCCGGGCGATCTTGGTCAGCACGCCCCGCGGCTTAAAGGAGCCGGTCTGCTGGAGGTTTTCCAGCTTAAAATAAAGCGGCCGCCCGACCCGCTCACTCAGCGCCTCGCTGAATAGCAGGGGTGTGCGCACCAGCTTGCCGCGGATCACATCGCGCGCCGCGTAGATACCGTTCAGATCAACCATAACTCTCCTTGGCAAGTGACCGGGGACCGGTACGAGTGACCAGTGACCGGTGACCGGTGACCAGTATGAGGAATCGGTGGCAAGGGGAATTAGCGACCGGTACACGGCTGCAATAAGCATGCCAGCCAGAGTCCTGTCAGAGTGCTCCGCTGGGGATGCGGCCGGCCGCGATGTCCAGACGCTGCGCGGCGGTGTAGGGGGCGCTGAACAGGCCCGGGTCGCCGTGGCCCGTGCGAAACAGGGCGCAGATGAACTTCATGCGCTCACGGATGTCCGCCCAGTTGGCGGCCCGGCTACCCTGCACACTGTCACGCCTACCGTCTCTCCCGCCCAGCCCCACCAAGAAACGCCGCAGTTCGGCACTCGCCACCTCCGGATGGAGTTCTGGACCATACCCGCCGACCCAGGGGACCACATCCTGGCCGGCGCTCATCTGGTGCCGACCGACGCAGAAGGTGAGCAGGTGTTGGGTGATCAGCCGCCGCGCCACGCGCGGCATCGCACCCGCGATATAAGGCTGCAAGCGGATATGCTCATGCAGGATGGCGTACAGATTCGCCAGCAGCATCTGCTCACACTGGGTGCGGCGGTCTGGGGCGTGCCGGGCCTGGTAGTAGTGAGTGAAAGCGTGCTTGAGCAGCCCCTGGCCGCCCACCGCCGTGGGACCGGAGCGCAACGGACCGAGGAAATCCGCCAAGCGCTGCGGCTCCGGCAGGGGGTGCCCGCGGAAGGTACTGACGAAGCGGGCGGTCTGGCGGCCGATCTCGTCAAGCACGGTGATGTTCCCGCCCAGGATCAGCCGGCTGGCGTGGTCCAGGAGGTGTTGGGTCAGAGCCTGGCAGCCCCAACTGGCGAGCAGGGTACCCACCGTGGCGGCGCGGAGCAGCACGTCCGGCCGCCGCGTGGCCGTAGCGGCCGAGCCGAGCAGGCCCAGCATGCCACCAGTCAGCAGGGCCAGGGTATGAATATGGGGCACATCGGCCTGGCGGATGGTTGTACCCGCCTTCTTGGACCCCCAGGTGGCCCAGGTATGGAAATTGGCCCCCGGGGCGGGGGCGAGGGTCGCCCGCAGGGCGCGGGACAGTTGGTAATGGGCCACCGTAATGCGCAGGTTGGCCAGCACCGGATCGGCGGTCGTGATGGCCCGGTCGATCTGATCCGCCCACCAGGCGTTCTCGCACCAGGGCCCTGGGCCGCTGGCGCTAACGTGCTGCACTGCGCTCGTATGGCCGAAACTCAAGGAAGCACCCTGCTTTCGCTATCCCAGAAAACGCTGTTCGCTCTCTGCTACCATTATATAACCTAAAATATAAAATTGTCAATAGTTTCAGAATGAAATGAAATAGAAGGATGGAAAAAATAAGATCTATACGTTCTGTGCGGAGGAGGTAAGCGGCAGACAAGAGAAAATCGGCTGGTTCCCTTGATCTTAACCCTTTACTGAACGCCGCCGATCAGTTATAATGCGGTCATCTATTCCTGAACACTATCGTTCAGGTGTGAGCATGCGTCGTTGATGGAGCGGAGGCGGGACATGGAAGATAACGGGGGACGCCGCACTGGGGAACTGGGCCGTCCGCATCGCGGCCGCCCGCGCGATCCCGCCGTGGACGCGGCCATCCTGACGGCGGCCGTGGACCTGCTGGCCGAGGTCGGCTATGCACGGCTGACGATGGAGCAGGTCGCGGCGCGCGCCAGGGTGGGCAAGGCCAGCCTCTACCTACGCTGGCCGAACAAGGTGGCCCTGGTCGCGGAGGCGATCCAACATCGCTCAGCCGTCATCCCGGCCGTTCCCGATACCGGGAGCCTACCTGCGGACATGCAGGCGTTCCTGCTCGCCCTGTTGCGCGGACGGGCGGCGGGGGAACGAGCGCTGGCCGCCGTGTCCGGGGAAATCGCCAGCAATCCGGAGCTGCGCCAGGCCTGGCGCCAGAGCGTGACGGGCACGCTCACGGCCTGTGTGCGCCACATCGTGGAACAGGCCATCGCCCGCGGGGAGCTGCCGGTCGCCAGCGATGTGGAGCTCCTGGCCGTGCTGCCGTTGACCCTGCTCCAGAACTGGCGGCTGGAACACGGGACCGGCCCCGATGACGCGGCGGTCGAGCGGATCGTCGCACAGTTCTATACGCCCGCGCCGCGGCTCACCCCAGGCGAGGCGGCGGCGCGGCGCAGGATGGGAAAAGAAATGCGGCGTCCCGCGCGCGGTCAGCGCGCGGGCACCCCGCGCCGGCCGCACCCAGTGCGCGAGGGGCCGCAAGGCGCTCCCCAGGGAGGACTCTGATGTTTACCACCATTGCCCGGTTTGATATCCGGTTCCGCTGGCTGATCGTCGCCGCCTGGATCGCGGCGGTGCTCACCGCCGTGACCCTGCTGCCGAGCCTGGCGAGTGTCACCCAGACCAACACCGCCCAGTTTCTGGCGCCGTCCAGCCCGAGTATCCAGGCTGGCGCGCTGGCCGCGCCCTTCCGGGGCCTGGACCCATCCGGGACGGCACTCATCCTCGCCTACCGGGCGGACGGGCCGCTCACCGCCGCCGACACCGCCGCGCTCCGCGCGGTCGAGCAGGCCGTGCGGAGCGTGCCGGGGGTCGCCCTGGTCACGGAGGCGGGGACGGCCCCCGACGGCCAGGTCAGCGAGGCCCTGGTGACCGTGCCGGCGGCGACGGCGAGCAACGCCGTCGCCGCCCAGGCCGTGGTCACGGCCATCCGGGCCAGCTTCGCCGGGGCCGGCGCGCCGCCGGGGTTGAGCTGGCACCTGGCCGGCCCGCTGGCCGCAAGCGTGGATGCCGCCACCACCGGGAGCACGACCGGCGGGAACATCACGCGCTTCACCCTCCTCTTCGTCATCGTGCTGCTATTCCTCGTCTACCGGGCCGTGCTCGCCCCCCTGATCACCCTCCTGCCCGCCGCGCTCGCCGTCGCCCTCGCCGGCCCGCTCATCGCGGCGGCGGCCCAGGCCGGGCTGGCCGTCGCCGAGATTGCCCAGCAGTTGCTCATCGTGCTGCTCCTCGGCGCCGGCGCCGACTACGGGCTGTTCCTGTGCTTCCGCGTCCGCGAGGAACTGGCGCGCGGCAGCACCCCGCCGGAGGCGCTCGTCACGGCGGTGGCGCGGGTCGGCGAAGCGATCACCTACTCCGCGCTGACCGTCGCCGCCGCGCTGCTCACCCTGCTGCTCGCCCCCTTCGGTCTCTACCAGGGCCTCGGCCCGGCCCTGGCGATCGGGATCGCCGTCCTGCTGGCCGCGTCCCTCACCCTGACCCCGGCGCTGCTCGCCATCTTTGGCCGGGCGGCGTTCTGGCCTGTGCCGCCCAAACCGGGGCCGCCGACGGCCGGGCTGTGGGGCCGTGTGGCCGCGCGGGTCGTGGGGCACCCCGTGCTGATGCTCGCGGCGGGCGTGGTGCTGTTCGGGGCCCTCGCGGCCGGCCTGATCGGCTACCGGACCGGCGGCCTAACCAGCAGCGCGCCATCGACCAGCGACTCGGCGGCGGGCGCGGCCGTGCTGGCCGCCCACTTCCCGCAGGCCACCGGCGGAGCGGATCAGGTGCTGTTGCGGTTCGCCACTCCCGTTTGGGATAACCCCGCCGTGCTCACGCAGGCGCAAACGCAGCTCGCCGGCGACCCGGTGTTCCGCGCGATCACCGGCCCGCTCGGCGCCGGGCGGGGCGTGGTATCCGCCGCCCCGCTCGCGGGGCTGTACCAGACCCTGGGGCCGGCGGCGGCCCTGCCTCCGACCCCGCCGGCGGGCAGCCCGGTGCCGCCGCAACTCTATGCGGCCTACCGGGCCACCTCCCGCTTCATCAGCCCTGACGGGCGCACCGTCCAGTACTACACAGCCCTGAGCGCCGGTCCCGCCGGCAGCACGGCCGCCGCCGCCGCGATCCCAGGGGCCACCGCCGATCTGGCCGCCATCGCCCGGACGACGGGGGCCGCCGCCTCGGGCATCGCCGGGCCGGATGCCGCCGCCTACGACATCACCACCGCGTCGAATACCTCGCTGGCTCTCGTGGTGCCGGCCGTGCTCGTCCTCATCTTGATCCTGCTCGCCCTGCTGCTGCGCAGCCTGGTAGCCCCCTGGTATCTGGCGCTGACGGTCGGGCTGTCCTACCTGGCCGCGCTCGGCTTCGCGATGATCGTCTTCGTCCACCTGGGCGGCAGCGATGGGCTGATCTTCGCGTTGCCGCTGCTGATGTTCGTGTTCGCCATGGCCCTGGGCGAGGACTATAACATCCTGATCATGAGCCGCATCCGGGAGGAAGCCCACCACGCGCCCACCCTGGCCGTGGCGCTGACGCGCGCCATCGGTATCACCGGCGGCACCATCACCGCCGCCGGGATCATCCTCGCCGGCACGTTTGCGGTGCTCGGCGTGGCGGGCGGGCGCAGCGATGCCCAGCAACTCGGCTTCAGCATCGCCTTCGGCGTGATCCTGGATACGTTCTTCGTGCGCACCCTGCTCATTCCGTCGATCGCCCTGCTGCTCGGCCGCTGGAACTGGTGGCCCTCCGCGCTGTCGCGGCCCCCGGTTGGCGCACCGCCCGCCGCACCGCCGGGCCTCACCGCCAGCCAGGGGACCGATCCCCCCGCCGCGCCCGCCGCCGGAAGCCCCTCATGACCCGGCCCGCCGACTCAAGCCCAGCCCCCCCATCCGCACCGGAGGGTCGGGAGCGACCGCCGAGCGCAGGCGACCCTGGGGTGGCCGGCAACGAGCGGCTGACCGCGCTGGCTGGCGCGGTGCTCCTGGTACTGATCGTGGCCGAGGTCGCCACCGTCCCCAGAATCCGCGGCCTGATATCCCTGCATATCTTCGTCGGAGTCATGCTCGCGGGGCCGCTGGCGGTCAAGACGGCCAGCACGGGATGGCGGTTCATCCGCTACTATACCAGGAACCCGGCCTATCGGCACAAAGGCCCGCCCAGCCCGTTCCTGCGGGTGCTGGCCCCGCTACTGCTCATTGCGACCCTCGTCGAGATCGGCAGCGGCATCGCGCTAGTCAGCACCCGCCCCGGCAGCGTGGGCGCGCTCCTCGCCGTGCATCATGCCGGCTTCCTGGTCTTCACGGTGCTGGTGATCATCCATGGGCTCGCCTACATCCGGCGGGTGCCGGGGCTGATCGCCAGCGATTGGCGGCACGATCGTGAGCAGCAAGCACCGGGACGCACGCAACGGGTCGCCGTCAACCTCGCCGCCCTCCTGCTCGGTGCGCTAGCCGCCCTCCTCGTCCTGCCGGCCTTCGACGCCTGGATCCACTGGTAGCCGCATAGCAGGCGCGCGCTGTGGCATTACGCGCCGAACTCCACGCCGTCGGCCTCAGCGAAGAGCCCCCCGGGCTGGCGGGGCTTGATCGCCAGAACGGTGCCTTTACGGATGGAGAAGAAATCCCAGTCGACCTCGTCGCCGGGGCCTTTACCTGGGATCGGCAGCAGGCGGGCGGTGAGCGGCTTGTCGAGGCGGACGGCCAGCGTGGCCATATCGGCGATGACGCCGGCCAACTGCGCTTCCGTGCAGTCGCCGGGCAGGGGGACGGTATCAAGGCCGAGGCCACAGACCGCGGCATAGAGCAACAGGCTGTCGACGTCGTAGCCGGGCCCGGCCTGGGCGGCCAGCACGTCGTCTTCCAGCACGGGGAGCATGAGGCCTGAGTAGCCGGTACGGGGGACACGGGCGCGGCGGAGGCAGTCGGTGATAAAGGCGGCCGCGCTCAGCGTCGCCGGGCCGCCGAAGGGGCCCCCGGTCAACAGCTCAAAAGCCCGGCCAATGCTTTGCGCGGGGCCGGGGGTCGGGGCCAGCGAGAGATCGATCCCGGCGAAGCGCATGCGGTATTCGCCCGCCACATGGGCGGCGATCGGGCTGATGACTTCGCTGGCGCGCTCCAGGGCGCGCACCAACCGGAGCTGGGCCTCGGCGGGGCTGCGCGCCCCTTGGAACGCGCCCAGGGCCAGGTCGGCAGCTTCGAGCGCGATAGCCAGGGTGGGGCGGCTATCGGCGTCGGGGAGGTAGTAACCGGCCGGAAAGAACGGGATATGCGGCGGGCAATTGGCCAGGGCGGCAAAGCGCAGGTTGCCCTGGCCGGCCGGGGTGCTCGTGGCGATCGCGCGGATGGCGGCGGCCGTGCGCCGGGCCGCGCGTAGATTGACAAATCCTCTTAATCCACCCTCGGCCCGATCCGCCATCGCCACCTGCACACTGGCGAAAATCCCCGTAGTGCCGGCAATCACCTCCGGCAGGCGATCGATCAGGCTAAGCGAGGCCTCCGGGCGGGCGGCCGGGATGGCCCCGAGGGCACAGAAGCCGATCCCGGCTTCCTGGCAGGCGGATTCCAGCTCTTGCGCCCGGCGGAGAGGATCGGGGTGCCCGCCCGGCGTGGCCAGGAGCTGGGGTAGCGGCGAGGTAGCCAGCCGCACAGTTTGCACCTCGTAGCCGGCATCGGCATACGCCGCTTTGGCCGCCCGGGCCGCCCGACCCAGGGTGCCCAGGATGGTGGCGAGCGGCTGGCGCTCGTGCAGCCCGGCGCCAAAGGTAATCGATCGGATTTTCATACGCGGTATGATACCATATCCGCAAAATTCGCCGCAAGCGGGGCCGCGGGGGGTCGCTTAGCGGCGCGGGAAGAAGCCACGCGCCTCCTCGCCCCGTGCAATCCGCTGTAGGTTCTCCCGATGGGTAATGAGGAGTAGCACGAGGGCCGCCGCGCCGAAGAGGAGCAGGGCCGGCTCCGCCCCGGCGAGGATCAGGCCACCCTCGGCCAGCGCCGCGGCCACCAGCGTGCCGAGCGCCCG
>DATGEF010000816.1:0-6107 GCA_035310405.1 Chloroflexia bacterium
CCGCATCCATTTGTCTATCCACGGGTGGAGGGCGAAGGGGTCTTCGACGTCCCGGTGGGGCCGATTCACGCGGGCGTCATCGAGCCCGGCCACTTTGTGTTCAGCGGGGCCGGGGAGCGGATCCTGAAATTGGAGGCCCGCCTGTTCTTCACCCATCGGGGGATTGAAAAGCTGGCCGAAGGCCAGCCGGTGGCGCAGGGGGTGTTCGTGGCGGAACGGATCTGTGGAGTCTGTGCCTTTAGTCACAGCACGGCCTACGTGCAGGCCGTCGAGGCGCTGGCGGGCACCCCGGCGCCGCCGCGCGCCCAGGCGATCCGCACCCTCTTGCTCGAGTTCGAACGGCTCTATAACCACATCGGCGATGTGGGGAATATCTGCGCGGGTATCGGGTTCGCCCCCGGCAGCAGCGCCGGCGCCCGGCTGAAAGAGCGGCTCCAAGAGCTGAATGAAGTGGTCACGGGCCACCGCTTTTTGCGCGGGATCAATTGCGTGGGCGGCGTGCGGCGTGAGCTCACGAACCTGCCCCACGCCGCCGCGCAACTGCGCGTCATTAAGACCGAGTTCGCCCAGATGGTGGACGTGATGCTGAACAGCGACTCTGTGCGGCAGCGGCTGGACGGCACGGGAGTCCTGGCGGCGGCCGTGGCCGAAGCCTTCGGCGCGGTCGGCGTCGCGGCGCGGGCCTCCGGCAGCCGGCGCGACAGCCGGATCTATCACCCCCATGGCCTCTATCCGGCGCTCGCGGTGCAAGCCACGACCCGCCAGCAAGGCGACGTCCGCGCCCGCACGGAGGTTCGCATCCAGGAAGCCCAGCAAGCCTTCCGTCTGGTCGCGGAGGTGCTGGATCGCCTGCCGGATGGCCCCCTGACGGTACCCCTCGGCCCGCTGCCGGCCTACCATGGGGCGCTCGGCCGCGTCGAGTCCCCCCGCGGCGAAACGGCGCACTGGGTGATGGTGGCGCCGGATGGCACCATCTACCGCTACCGGGTGCGCTCGGCCCCCTACGCGAACTGGCCAGTGGTGCCGTTCGCGGTCCCAGGGAACATGGTGCCCGACTTTCCGCTGATCAACAAGAGCTTCGAGTTGTGTTATGCGTGTTGTGATCGCTAAAGCAAGCAGACAAGCAAGCAGACAAGGAAACAGACAATGGAGAATTTGACCAGGCTTATTATCCAGATCCTGAAGGCGGGGCGCGCGACCCGCAGCTACCCCACCACGCCCGATCCGGCCCCGCCGGGGTTTCGTGGCCAACCCGTCATCGCGGCCGCCCGTTGCACTGCGGATGGGGCATGCGCGACGGTCTGCCCAAGCGGCGCCATCCAACTGACGCCCGCGCCGGAGGGGCAGCGTTGGGCGATCGACTACGCCCGCTGTATCTTCTGCGGCCGCTGCGCGGAGGTCTGCCCGGCGGCGGCGATCACGATCACACGCGAGTTCGAGCTGGCGAGCCGCACCCGCGCCGATCTAGAGGGTGTGGTGTATCTGCGGACCCCGGCCCCCGCCGAGGACCGGCCATGAGCGACCAGCCCCTCGTGCTCGAACCCCCGCCCGCGGTCTTGCGCCAGCAGCTCACCCGCCAGATCGCGCGCATCTTCGGCCGCTCGTTGCACATCCGGCATCTGGATGCCGGGTCGTGTAACGGCTGCGATTGGGAAATTCAGGCCCTGCTCAACCCGATCTATGACATCCAGCGGCTCGGGATCGACTTCGTGGCCAGCCCGCGGCATGCCGATCTCTTGCTGGTGACCGGCACGGTCACGCGCAATCTCGCGGCGGCCGTCCAGGCCACCTATGAAGCGGTGCCCGCGCCGCGATTGGTCGTGGCCGTGGGCGCCTGCGCCTGTAGCGGGGGGCTGTTCCATGACTCGTATGCCAGCGCCAGCCCCGCGGGTCTCGACCGCATCCTCCCAGTCGACGTCTACATTCCCGGCAATCCCCCTCGGCCGAGCGCGCTGATCCAGGGCCTCCTGCTGGCCGTGGACCGCCTGGAGCAGAGGATCGCCCGCACGGAGATCAGCGTGCCACGCGCCGGGCGCACGTAACGGCCCTCCCGTCCGTTTTCTTATCCGATTTTAATCGTGGTCTGCATCGATTCTGAACAAGACCCGGTATCGTAGAGGGGCGCGCCCGGCCGTTGCCGCACGGCGGGCGGCAGGCGGGGAGGGGCTCTCGGCCGGAAGGGGCAGGATGACGACACACTATTTTGAGCGGGGGTCCCGCGCGGGGCGGGGTGCCTGGATGGTGGCCCTGGCGGGGGTCCTCGCGGCCTGCGCGGGCCCGCCCGCGCCGCCCACGCCGGCCACCGCGCCGGGCCCCCCGGCGCTGACCACCGCGACCGCGACTCTGGAAGGGGGGAGCCGCGCCGGGGCCACCAGCCCGGCCGCCCCATCGAGCATCCTCCCCCTGGCCGCCCCGGCGAGTGGGGCGGCCGGCGACAGCGGGCCCGGGCCCGACGATTGGCCGATGTATGGCCACGATCCCAGCCGGACAAACTACAACCCGGGCGAAACCCGCCTGACACCCGACAATGTGGAGCAGATGGGGCCCCGCTGGCAGGCCGCGATCGGCAGCGGCCTGGCGCCCCCGTCCAGTGCGCCCAGCGTGGCCGGGGGGCTGGTCTATGTGGGCAGCAGCGTGACCACGGGACCTAACTTCCTGGCCTACGACGCCACGACGGGGGCGCTCGCCTGGGGCGCGACCCTGGGCCACGTCCCCACCTGCTTCAACGTCGGGATCGGGGCGACGCCGGCCATCGCCGGCAAGCTGGTCGTGGCCGGGGGGACGGATAGTGCGTACTATGGCCTCGACGCCGCCAGCGGGGCGGTCGTCTGGCGCCAGCCGCTCAACGCCGGCCCCAGTGCCTTTCCCTGGGCCTCCCCCCTGATCACCGCCGGCCGCGCCTACGTCGGGGTGGCGTCCGGCTGCGATAACCCCCCGGTGCGCGGCGCCATCCAGGCGCTGGATCTGCAGACGGGGAGCCTGGCCGCCACGCAGGCCTTTGTGCCCGCGGGCCAGGCCGGGGCCGGGATCTGGAACTCCCCCGCGCTCAGCCCGGATGGGCAAACCCTCGTCGTCGCCACCGGCGAAGATTACGGCGGCTATGATGGCCCCTATAATCGGGCGATCGTCACCCTCGATCCCGTGAGCCTGGCTATCGGCCAGGCGAACCAGCAGGGGCCGGCCGGCAGCGACCGGGATTACGCGACGACGCCCGTGATCTTCCACGATAGCCACAACCGCACGCTGGTCGCCGCCCAGCATAAGGATAACAACCTCTACACCTATGTGCTGGGCCAGGTCGCGAACGGCCCCCTGTGGCAACGCCACACCGGGACGATTGTCGGGATGATGCCGGCCTATGATCCGACGGCCGGCGACGGCGGCAGCTTGTTTTTCGTCGACGGCCTCGGCCAGCTAAACGCGGTCGACCCGGCGAGCGGCATGAATCGCTGGCCGGCGATCCATGTCGGGTTTACGCACGGCAACATGGCCCTGGCCAACGGGATGATCTTCGTCAACGCCGGTGAGGAGGGGGTGCTGATCTTCGACGAGGCGGACGGGCGCCTGCTGGTGACCCTGATCCCGAGCCATGGGGGGAAATCCTACTCGGGCGTGGCCGTGGCGCAAGGCTTCGTCTACTGGCTGGCCGGCGGGTATCTGAACGCCTGGAGCCTGACGGGCGCTCCTTGATCCTATCGCCGCCCGGCGAATCGTGCTATAATGGGCCGGACAACGGGGGCGCCCCGGCGGCGGGACCGGCCGGGCCCGAGGCGGAGGATCGGACCATGGAGCAGAGCACAGGGGCCTGGCTGGCCGCGCAGATCCAGGCCCACCAGACGACGCTGGCGGAGACACTGGCCGCCACCACCCAGGCGCAGTTGCCGTTTTACCGGGATTGGGACCGCGCCCGCCTCGCGACGGGCATCGCCGTCTATTTTGCGACCCTGGCCGAGGTCTGTGCCCGCGGCGAGATGGAGCCGATGCGCCTCTACATGGAGCGGGTGACCGCGGAGCGGCTGCGGCAGGGGGCCGGCGGGATGGACTATATCTGGATGCTGGGGCAGTCCGAAGCCCAACTGCGGGCCCTCGTCGCCCAGCAGGCGCCCCCGGCCCGCCGGGCGGAGGCCGAGCGGCTGGTACGGACGACCCATCGCCAGATCGGGTTGCTGATCAGCGCGATCAACTTACGGACGTTGCAAGAGCCGGGGACCGGCGCGCCGGCGAGTTGAGCCAGGGGCGGCGGACCCCCGCTACGGGCGGCCCGCTTAGCCGGGCGGATCGTCCCCCTGCTGCCGCCCCAGCAGGTCCGCCAGGCGCTGGCGCCGCGCCAGCAAGCGGGCCACCTTCTCGACCACCTGGTCCGCATCGAAGGGCTTGCTGATATAATCCTCACAGCCCGCCGCCAGGCAGAGCTCCCGGTCGCCGGCCATGGCGTAGGCCGTCACCGCCAGCACCGGGATCTGCCGGGTCGCCGGTGCCGCTTTCAGCCGGCGGGTCACTTCCAGGCCGTCGATCCCGGGTAAGCCGATATCCATGAGGATCAGATCGGGTTGTTCGGCGAGGGCCAGGGCCAGCCCGGCCTCCCCGTCGGCCGCCGTGAGGAGCAGATGGTCCGCCCGGGCCAGGGTCCGCGCCAGGATATCTGTATTCATCTCATTATCTTCGACGATCAGGATGCGGGCCATAGCGGCAAGTCCTCCTGCTCCCGGCTGGCGCGGGAAGGCGTAATCGAATCATACAAAACACCCAGCAGGCTGTCAAGCAACGGCCGGTAATAGCGGCCGGGGCAGGGCTCCCCCGCTCCCGCACACATAGCCGCTGACGATCCCCTTCTGGACTGCCTGCTCCCGGTGCAAAATCCTGCCGCGCCGCCCCCCTTGACAGCCGAACGCGGGCAGGGTATGATCGGGCTGCCGGGAGACGAGCGCGTGAGTGGCCACACCAGGCCGGCGGCCGGTGAGCCTGGACGGTGGCCGGGCGGGAAGCAGCGGACTCATTGTCAGCGGGAGCTTTCGCGATGGGCGATGCCGCGCAAAGCGCCGGCCTGCAGCCGGCGCACCCAGGGCCGCCGGTCGGGCAATACCTGGGCCGCCGCCTGTTTTACCGGCTCGCAGTCGTCGCGCTGCCGAGCCTGATCGCCGTCATCCTCGTCGGGGCCGTCGGCTTATGGGCTTTCGACACACTGGGGCGGCAGGGCGGGGCGGTCCAGGCCGCCCTGCAAGCCAGCACGACCGCCAACAGCCTCGCCGGGAAGCTGGATAACCTCGTCACGAACCTCGATCAACTGACGATCCCCGGCAACCAGTATAACGCCTTGATCTATACGGCCGGCCGCAACGGCGTCGTCTCCGATACCCAGGCCCTCCAGGCACTCGATCTCAGCTTTGCCCCGGAGACCCGCACTATCCAGGCCCAGTTAGTGCACGATCTACAGGGCAACATCGCCGATCTCGACCAGCTGAACAGCGCCAACAGCTCCAACTTGAACGCCCGCTACCAGATCTGGACCGCCGGCCTGCGCGATCGCGTGCTGCACAGCGACACCATGGGGCATACCCTGGCCACGGGCTGGGCCGCGGCGGCCCAGGGCAAGGTGCAGACCGCGGATGTGCTCTTCGTCTGGGGCCGGGCCGGCATTTTCGCCCTCATTTTGCTGGCCGTCGGGGCGTCCATGCTGAGCACCACCCTGTTCACCCGCAACATCATGCGGCCGATCGGCCGGCTGCGGGAAAACATGGAGCGGCTGGCCAATGGCGATCTCACCGTCCACACGGCCCCCCAGGCGCCCCGCCAGGCGAGTCGCGACGAGCTGGAAGCGCTGGAAGAGGTCTACCAACGGATGCTCCTGACGCTGCGCCCGCTCATCCTGCATATCCAGGACGACGCGCGCCAGATCAGCAGCTCGGCGGCCGAGATCTCGGCCACGGCCGCCCAGCAGGACCGGGATTCCAATGAGCAAGCCACCGCCACCACCCAGGTCACCGTCACCGTCGAAGAACTCAACCAGACCGCCGTGCAGATCGCCGATGCCGCTGCCTCCGTCGCCGCCGCCGCCGAACAAGCCCTCGTCTCCGCCTCCCGCGGCCAGGAAGCCGTGCGCGACAGCA
>DATGEF010000817.1:0-4402 GCA_035310405.1 Chloroflexia bacterium
CGGTCGGCCAGAAGCCTTCGCACAAATCCGCCAGCAGCGGGATCGCACAAGTAGGTAAGCTCATCATACCCACCGTCCCAGCAAGAACGAGGCCGGGGCGCCGTCATCGGGCGCCCCGCCTGAGATGTGATAAACGATTAGCCTATAAATAGGGGGTGGGTGACTGACTGACCGCGCCGGCGGGGGACTCGGGCAGGACGGACCGTGGTGGACCAGTGACCGACCGTGGTTGACCGGTGGCCGACCCACTGCCTGGCGGCGCGGATGGGGGCTGGCTATCGGCACCGGCTGGGATCGGGCGGGCCCGCCGCACACCCCCCCCCCTGGTCTCGGTTGGTCAGTCAGTCACCCACCCCCTATAAATAGGGGGTGGGTGACTGACTGACCGCGCCGGCGGGGGACTCGGGCAGGACGGACCGTGGTGGACCAGTGACCGACCGTGGTTGACCGGTGGCCGACCCACGCTCCCCACTCTGCTCTCCGTCCTCCGCCTCCGGCAGGCCGAGGGCGGCATAGCCCGCCGCCGTGGCCACGTACCGCCGTTGCCTGCTGTGCGCCCGCCCCTCGCTGACCACGAGCGCGCGCTTCGCCAGACCGTCCATGGTCCGGCGGGCCGTGGTCGCGCTGAGCCCGCTCGCCGCGCGCAGCTCGCTCATAGTGGCCCGGCCTTGCCGCGTCTGGAGCAGCGTCGCCAGCAGACGCTGCTCGGTCGCGGGCAGCGGCTCGCTGGTGGCGCGCGCGCTCGCCCGCGCTTCGACCAGCACGCACGTCTCCCCGGCCGGCACCAGCCGGAAATAGAGCGCCTCCTGCTCCCCGGCGTTGTTGTGCTTGGCGCACTCCAACCGGATCAGGTTGTCCGCCATGCTCAGCCGCAGCGCCGAGCGCACGCCCCACTCCAAGGCACTACTGCCCCGTGGGCTGTCCCCCGCCTTGCCGGTGTGGTGGACCAGCAGCACCGTCGCCCCCGTCCGCCGCCGCAGCTCCTCGGCCGCGTCGACCGCCAGCCCCATATCCCGCGTGGCGTTCTCGTCGCCGCCGGCCATCGACTTGGCCAGCGTGTCGACGACGATCAGCGCGGGGCGGGCGGCGGCCGGCGGCAGCGCGGCGACCAGGGCGGGCACGGCGGTCGGGTCGAGCAGGGGCACCTTCTGCGGCACCAGAAAAAAGCCCGGCGTGGCCGGGCGCGCCTGGGCCTGCTTCCAGGCGCGCTTGCGCTGGGCGATCTCGTCGGCGGCCTCGGCGGCGATGTAGACGACCGGCCCGGCGCTCACCGGGCGGCCACACCAGGCCTGCCCGGTGGCGATGCACAGCGCCAGGTCGACGGCGACGAACGACTTGCCGCCGCCGCCCGGCCCGCTGAGCAGGTTGAGCGCGTCGCGCACCAGGTAGCCGGGCACCAGCCAACTCGGCGGCGGCAGCGCGTCCGACGCCGCATCGTCGAGGACGACAAAACGCGGGGTCGGGGGTCGGGGGTCGGGGGTCGGGGACGGCACGCGGGGCGGCGGATTTTGGATTTTGGATTTTGGATTTTGGATTGGCGACCGTGCGATCTCGGCGGGCGGCGGCTCGCCGGCCTCGTCCGCACTGCCGCCTGCCGCCTGCCGCCTGCCGACTACGTCCGCACTGACCCCCGACCCCTGACCCCCGACCCCTCGTCGGAGCGCCCCGGCGGGGTGGCCGGCGGCCAGCCAGTCGGCGACGTCTTTGCCGCCGGGGGGCAGGTTGGGCAGGGCCACGACCGTGTGGGCGACGCCCGCGGCGGCCAGCGCCGCGGCCACCGCCGCCCCATGCGCCTGCCCCGGTGTGTCGGCGTCAGGCAGGATGACGACGGAGCGGCCGGCCAGGGCCGCCGTGTAGGCCGGCCGCCATTGGCCCGCCCCGCCCGGGTTGGTCGTGGCCACCAGCCCCGCCGCGATCAGCAGGTCCGCATCTTTTTCCCCCTCGCAGACGAAGATCGGCTCCCCGGCGCCGGCGGCCAGCAGGGCGGGCAGGTTATAGAGCACCCGGGGCGTCGCGGCCAGGCCCCACTGCCAGTCGGCGGCCACGGCGTTGCGCGGCGCGGCCACCCCGGGGCGCGGCCGCCGCTGGCGGAAGCTCTTGGGCACCAGCCGCACCACCTGGAAGAGCAGCGTGCCGTCGGCCGCGCGGTAGTCGTAGTACGCCGCGACGGCCGGCGCCGCCGCCGGTTCCGCGGGGTCCGCCGCCCCCGGGGGCGGCGCGGGCGGCGCGGGCGGGGGAGTGGGACGGCCGCCGAGCCGCGCCACGGCGGCGGGGAAGGTGCAGCCGTCGCGCTGCTGGACGAAGGCGATGGCGTCCTGCCAGCGGCCGTCCGGGGCACATTGGCGGCACCACCAGCGCCCGCCACCGGGGTAGGCCGGCTGCACGCGCAAGCGGTCGCGGCCGCCACAGAAGGGGCACGGGCCGGCCCATTCGCCGCCGTGCGTGCCGGCGACTTTGTAGAGCCGGGGGATCAGGCGGAGGAGATCCGCCTCGCGGCGCACCTGCGCCACCACGGGAGAAGGCACCTGCATGGGAACACCTCACAGCTGTCGCCTGGGGCACCCCGCCGGCCGGGACCCGGCCAGGGGGATGCGACGCCCGGGCCGCCGCGCGGGGCGGGCCGGGCTCCATCGAGCCACGGGTGAGTCGGGGGCCGCGGCCGCCCGCATGGAGGGGCGGCGCGGCCCGTTGGTGCCGGCGGGGCTCACAACCCCGGGCTCCGGCCATCGCAACAGGTGCGCCACCACCAGGGCGCCTATGGGCCTGGTGATGAGTTATTGTAGCATAGTTTTGATGACTTGTCAAGTGGGAAGCGGAGCGCGGGTGCTCGGCAGGATTTTGCAGCGGCGACCCAGGACTCTCCGCGCCGCGCGGGGGCGGGATCATGCGCGGTAGGGGCGAGGCATGCCTCGCCCACGGTGGGGAGCGGTCATCTATAACGCCCGGTAACGTGGGGCGGGCGCCGCTGCGGACCAGCCGATCCGCGCCCCCCCACGGGCGAGGCATGCCTCGCCCCTACGCGGTTCCCGGCTCCCGGCCCCTTGCCGGAGCAAACAGCGGCACAGCACCGGTGCCGCCCGCTGGCGGGCCGCCGTCAGTGCAAAAAGCTGCCGAGCACCCGTCACCTGGTGCGCACTTGTGCTCGGGCGGCGAACCTGCTAGAATCGTTGCTGTTACCATGGATGGTGTGGGATGATGTGCTCGACGACTCGGATCGTTAGCTCGTAGATAGGAATCGCCCCCTTGGCTCGCAAACGCCGCCCGGCCTATCGTGTGCCGCCGCCCCCCGCCGACCAGGCTCCCCTGTTTCTGCCGCCCGCCCCTACCGAGCACCTGGATATCACGGCGCTGGAGACCTGGCTGTGGGACGCGGCCTGCGCCATCCGCGGGGCGACCGATGCGCCCAAATTCAAGGATTTTATCCTGCCGCTGATCTTCTATAAGCGGCTGTCGGACGTGGCGGAGGACGAGTTTAGCGGGCGGGTGGCCGAGTTCGGCGGCGAGGATTTGGCCCAGCAGATTATCGACGCGGATTACACCGACGCGATCCGCTATGGCCGCAAGCCGATCGGGCGCTTCAACGTGCCGCGCGCCTATCGCTGGGAGCAGATCCGCAATCACCCGGCCGACGGCCACCTCGGCGAATTCGTGACCGAGGCGATGCGCGAGGTGGCGCGGCTCAACGCCGATCTGCAGGGCGTGCTCGACGTAAAGGACTATAACGAGCGGCAGAGCGGGCAGCGCACCCTCGACGACGACCGGCTGGCCGCGCTGATCGAGGTGATCAGCCGCCACCGGCTGGGCTTGCAGAACACCGAGCCGGACATCCTGGGGCGGGCCTATGAGTACCTGCTGCGCAAGTTCGCCGAAGGGCAGGGGCAGAGCGCGGGCGAGTTCTACACGCCCAAAGAGGTCGGCCAACTGATGGCCGAATTGCTGGACCCGGCGCCCAAAAGCACGGTGTATGACCCGGCCTGCGGCTCGGCGGGGCTCTTGATCAAGATGCGGCTGGTCTACGCGGCGCACCACCCGGAGGCGCGCGGCCAGGCGCCCCGGCTCTATGGGCAGGAGCTCAACCCCGTGACCTTCGCCATGGCCAAGATGAATATGTTCCTGCACGATTATACGGATTCGGTGTTCGTCGTCGGCGATACCTTCGTGCGGCCGGGGTTCGCGGTGGAGGGGGCGGGGCTACGGCGCTTCGACTACGTGGTGGCCAACCCGATGTGGAACCAGGACAACTACGACGAGGCGTTTTATGAGCACGACCCCTGGCAGCGCTTCGGCTACGGCACCCCGCCGCGGGCCTCCGCCGACTGGGGCTGGGCGCAGCAGATCCTCGCGTCGCTGGCGGACCACGGGCGGGCGGCGATCGTGCTCGACACGGGCGCGGTTTCGCGCG
>DATGEF010000818.1:0-6991 GCA_035310405.1 Chloroflexia bacterium
CGCAAGGCCCCCGTCTGTGCATCCCAGAGCCGCACCGTCGCATCGGTGCCCCCACTGGCGAGCAGGGTGCCATCCGGGGAATAGGCCAGCGCGGAGATATAGCTGGGATGCGCCCCCGTCCAGAGCAACGCGCCGCTCGCCACCGCCCACACTTTGAGCGTGGCATCATAACTCCCGCTCGCCAGCCGGCCACCATCCGGGCTGAAGCACAACGCGCGCACTACATCCGCATGGGCGGGCCAGAGCCGGTGCAGCGTCTGTTGCCGCCACACCCAGATTTCCCCGCGGCGGCTGCCCGCCGCCCAGTACTGGCCGTCGGGACTGATCGCCACGGCCCACAGGGACCCGAAGGTCGCGGTCCAGCCACACTCGTGCAACCAGGCCCCGGCCAGCCGGGTATCCTGCATCTCGGTGGCTTGCAAATAGGCGCTACGCAGCCCCAGGTGCGTCAGGTCGAGATCCCGCAGATGCCCGCGTTGCACCCGCAACAGCGCGAGCAGATTCGCTGGCCCATACCCCTGCGTGTCCAGCGCCCGCGCCCGCATCTGACCGAGCAGCGCACAGAGGTGCTCTTCGAGCGCCATGTGCAACGGGTAAGCCCCGCGCAGGCCCGCCAGAATCGGGGCGATCAGCAGGCGCTGTTGGGCCTGGCGCACGTATTCTTTGCCCGCGGCCAGTTCCAGTCCATGCTCGACCAGACGCGCGCAGAGCCCTTCCTGAATCTCGCGACTGACCTCGGCAATCAGGTGGGCCGTCACATATTCCATCACGACCGCTTGCAAGGTGAAGCTGCCCGGTTGCGGGCCGCGCTCCAGCAAGGAGCGGCGGTGCAGGCTCTCGAGTGCGTCCAGCACCTGCGCCGGCGGGAAGGGGGTACTGAGCACCGCCAGCAGCTCCGGCAAGGTCGCCGGCTCCCGCAGGATCGCCAGCCACAGCAACAGGGTCTGCTCGATCCCGGCGAGGCGGGCGTACTGTGCGGCGAGCAGATCGCGGACCCCGCCGAAGACCACCTCGCCGTGCGCCAGGAAGAGGGCGATCTGGCCGGCGAAGAGATCCGCGATGGTGCGCGCGACGATTTTGAGGGCCAGGGGATTGCCTGCATAGGCCGCGATCAGCCGCCGGTGTTCCTCGGGGCTGCCCGTGACCTCCTGGTCGGCCAATAACTGCCGGCACGCGGCGGCCTCCAATCGGGCGAGGTGCAAGGCCCGCACAGGGGCGCGGCGGCCTTCGAGCGGCAGGAGGTCGCGGGTTTGCTCCCGACTGGTCAGCAGCAGGCAACTGGGATGCGCGGTTTCCGCGACCCGGCGCAGGAGCCGGGCGAACCCCCCATACCCGGGGCGCAGGTGCCCACTGTCCACGCCTTCCGCCAGGAAGGACTCCAGGTTGTCATAGACCAGCAGCACGCGGCGGCGACGCAAGCAGTCCAGGAGCAGGTCCTGGCGGGCGGCGGCGCTGGCCGCCGGGTCGCGCAACGCCTGGGGGCGCAGGACCTGGAGGCAGCTATCCAGCAGGGCTTCGCAGGTGGGCACATCGCGCAGGGAGCGCCAGATGACCACCTCAAAGTCGGGGGCGACGCGGTGCATCACCTGCGTCGCCAGGGACGACTTGCCAATGCCCCCCTGCCCCAATACGCCCACCACCTGGCAACGCTGTGCAACGATCCAGTCGCTCAGTAACTCCAACTCTTGCGTGCGCCCATAAAAGCGCGGAACGTTGGGCGCATCGCTCCAATCCCGGCGGTGCCGCGTCGCAGACTCGCCCCGCGCGGCTATTCCGTCCGGTTCCCGCACGGGGGACGGCGCGCGGAGATCCCCCGCAAGCAGCGTCACCAGCCAGCCTTCGTCCAACCCCACCTTTTGGTGCGCGGCGCTCCATAAGGCCCGGATCGCCGCGGCTTCGGCTCCGGCAGGGAACGCCTTGCGGCCCAGGGTTAGCTCAACGAAGCGGGCGAGATGGTGGGCGCTGGGATAGCTGGCCCCGGTCTCCCAGGCCACGACGGCATTGCGCGACACGCCCAGCCGGGCGGCCAAGTCGGCCTGGGTCAGCCCGGTGGCCGTGCGCAACGTCAGCATGGTTTGCCCGAAGGCAAAGTCCGGGTCGCGCATGGCTACGCTGCTTCCTTTCGGCGGGGCGGGGTTCTGGTGACAGACTACACGGGCTAAAGCCCGGTAGCTTCTTGCTGGTTCAACGCCCCCTGCCGCCATCGGCGGTCTGACAGGAGCTCCCACAGCCGTTTAAGCTCTCCCCGAGTCCCTGGGCGAGCAGAAGTAGTCCTTCCGCGCGGATGTTGGCCGCCGCATTCAAGTCGCGGTCATGCGTCGTCTGACAGGTCGCACACGTCCATGTGCGTTCGGCCAGCGTCAGATCCGCATAGACCGCCCCGCAATAGCCGCACCGCTTGCTCGACGGATACCAGCGGCTAATCACTATGATGCGCTGACGTTGCCAGAGGGCTTTGTATTCCAGCATCCGCCGAAACGCCCCCCAACCCACGTCATGTATAGATTTCCCCAGGTTGGTTCTCCCCAGGGCCTTGACTGCCAGGTCTTCCAGGCAGATTATATCATACTCCCGCACCAGCCGCGTGCTCAGTTGGTGCAGGAAATCCTGCCGCTGCTGGGCGATGCGCCGATGCACCCGCGCCAGGCGCTGGCGGGCCTTGTCGCGGTTGTGGCTCCCGCGTTGCTTGCGGGACACGGTGCGCGCCGCCCGACGGATTTTGCGCTCGCCTTTGCGGTAGAACCGGGGCGCGGCGATCTTCTCCCCGGTGGACAGCACGGCGAAGTCTTTGAGGCCCAGGTCGATCCCGACAGCGGTGGCCGGGTCAGGGGCCGGGAGGGCGACATCCGGCATGGTGAACGCCACGACGAGCGTGACATACCAGTGGCCGGTCGCGTCCTGCTTGAAGGTGGCCGACTTCGTGGCCCCGTCGATGGGCCGGTGTTACCGGATTGTCACCCAGCCGATCTTGGGCACGTAGACTTGGCCGTCCCGCACGATCACACGCTGGGGGATGCGAAAGGACGGTTCGCCGCGTTTCTTGCTCTTGAACCGGGGGTAGCGTGCGCGATGTTCAAAGAAATTCGTGAGCGCCTGCTCCAGGTCACGCAATGCCTGCTGCAACAGTTGGGAGTCGATCGCTTTGAGCCAGGCCGTCTCCGGCTGGTCCTTCAGCGCCGTGAGTTCAGCACAGAGTTGCACGAACGAGATGCCCGTGCCGTGCTCGGCATAATAGGCGCGCTTGCGGGCCAGGGCCCAATTCCAAATCCATCGGCGCGTGCCGGCGAAGCGGGCCAGGGCTTGCGCCTGTTCCGGCGTGGGTGCGACGCGGAAGCGGTAGGTGCGTTGTAGGGTCAGGGACTCGCTCATATGCACTGTATCGGGTGGGCGCGGCAAAAAAGCGGCAAACCTACAGCAGCCCATTCAGACCTGAGCCGGCCTTGTGGCGCTTCAACCACTGCCCCTAAAGGGGCGTGGCTTTCGCGCTCACAAGAATCTGTAAATGCCAAGTGCGGCCCCCTAAATTGCCAAGTAATGCCTAGTGCGTGGGCAACGCGCCTTCATTATACTCAATTTGATACTCAATTTGAGCGCGGCAACATCTCCTCCACGGGCAGTGCCCACACCGCGCGCCGAGATCTGTGTCCATATATGGAGGAATCATGATGCAAGTGGAAAAGGGCCTTTTGCCTGATATTGGCACTGTGGCAACCGCAGAGATCGATGGGCTGTCTGTGCGATATGCACAAAGCGGCGTGTCCAAAGGGACGCCGATCCTCCTCACGGCACCTTGGCCGGAAAGCATTTACTCGTTCCATCGCGTGTTGCCCCGGCTTGCCACCGCGCATCCCCTCCTAGCAGTTGACCTGCCCGGCTATGGCCGTTCCCAGAGCCGCCCGGATGTCATGGCCCCAGAGGTCATGGGGGATTTCGTGATCGCCCTGCTCAAGCATTTCGGCATCAGCCGTGCTCATGTAGTCGCGCCCGATGTCGGCACCCTCGCGGTTTTGTTCGCCGGATCTAAGAAACCCGACCTCTTCGAGAGCCTTGTTCTTGGCGGCGGGGCAATGCGCACCGATCTTGCTGACGGTGTCTTGAAGGATGTCATTTATTCGCCAACAGGCGCTTTCTCCAACATGGATGGAGCAGAAGCCGTAAAGGACTACCTGACCCAGGCGGCGCAACTGACACCCGCAGCGATCATCGAGGACTTCCGGGCCGCGTCGGCCGGTAGGCGCTTTGAAGAAGCTGCGCAATATGTGCGTGGGTATATACCCGATCTGCCCACGCTCGAACCGAAGTTGCCGGGCATCCAAACGCCCGCGCTGATTATCGCCGGAAAGAACGATCCGATTGTTCCACCGGCCAATGGGCAGTTCTTGGCCGACCGGCTTCCGCACAATCACTATGTCCTGCTCGATGCGCAGCACCGGGTTTGGGAAGAAGCGGCTGCTGAATATCGCGCAGCACTCGTATCATGGTTTGGCGGGGGCTACCGATCCCTCTGAGCCGGGGCGCGACCATAGCGCGAAAATCGCAAAAGGAGGTAACTCGATGACCAATTCCGGCAACAATGCGCACAAGGTATCCCGCGTGGTCCTGGTACATGGGGCCTGGGCGGATGGCTCCAGCTGGAGCGGGGTGATCCAGCGTTTGCAGGCGGCCGGGTATCATGTCGTCGCCCCGCAACTGCCGCAAACGTCCCTGGCCGCCGATGTCGCCCGCGTGCGGGAGGTGCTCGCCAACCAGAACGGGCCCACGCTGCTGGTGGCCCACTCCTACGGGGGCGAGGTGATCAGCGCGTTGGGCCCGGATGCGCCCAACGTGGTGGGGCTGGTATATATCGCGGCGTTTGGGTTGGACCAGGGCGAGTCGCTCAACGCCTTGCTGGCCCAGGGCCCCGCCCTGCCCTCCGCCGCCGAGCTCCAGCCGGACCGCAATGGGTTTTTGTACCTGAGCGAGACCGGCTTTGTGCAATACTTCGCCGCCGATGTAGACCCGGCGCAGGCGCGGGTGATGTACGCGGTGCAGCAGCCGCCGCACGCGAGCATCTTTGACGAGCAGGTGGGCGTGCCGGCCTGGAAGAGCCTGCCGTCCTGGTATCTGGTCACGACCCAGGACCAGATGATCCCCCCGGCGGCGCAAACCCACCTGGCCGAGCGGATGGGCGCGACGATTCAGATGCTGGCCGCCAGCCATGTCCCCATGGTGTCCCAGCCGGCGGCGGTGGCGGAGTTGATCATGGTGGCCGCCGGCTAACTCCCCGATCCCCAGCGCCGACAAATCACCCCATAGAATTCATATGAAAGGATCACACCTATGCCCATGATTGATATCTACGCCACGGCCGGGACCTTTAGCGATCCCCATAAACTGGCCGCGGACGCCGCTGCCACCGTGAAAACCATCGAAGCCGTCCCCGATATTCCCATGTTCCGCAAGAACACCGCCGCGTTTGTCCATGATCTGCCCGCCGGCACCCTGGCCAACGTGGATGGGGACAGCAACTATGTGCGTGTGCAGGTCTTGACCAATCAAGGGGCCCTCGACCGCCCGAAGCAGCTCGCCGTCGTCGCCCAACTCACCGCGCTGGTCGCCGCGGCCGCCGGGGATCCGACGCTCCAGGAACGCACCTGGGTCTTGCTCACGGAAGCCGTCCCGGGCGGGTGGGGTTTGTGGGGCCACGCCCAGACCAATGATGAGCTGGTGGCGGCCGCGCGGGCCGAAATTGCCAAACTCAAGGGCTAACACCAGATCGCTACCTTAGCAAGCTCGCTGTCGTGGATGCCGCCCATTACGTCGGGGAAGACCGCGCCGACCAGTATGCGGCGCTACCAGAAGAGGTTGCCGAAGGTCGTCGGCACGTTCCATTGCATCCGCTGGCAGGTGCTGACCATGTGCTGTTGCTGGGCCGTGCCCGGCACGTCGTTGTCCCCCGCGCTGGCGCAGAAGCCGATCGCGCCGCCCGGGGCCGGGTGCATGCGCAGCACGGCCCAGGGCACGGCCGCCTCCAGCGTGTAGCCATGCCCGCCGGCGCGCGGGCGGGCGGCCACCCGCACCCCGGGCGGCGGGCCGGGCTGCGGCACGGGCCGGAAGAGGGCCGCCTCGGGGCCGAACTGGGCGAAGTCCCCCGGCGAGAAGCCGAGCTGGAAATCGTCGTCGTTACCCGGATCGAGCGTGAAATCCCCCGCCAGGTTGGTGTCGAACCAGAGCTCGACGTCGTCGCCTTTCCAGAGCTCCAGCCCGCGGGTCAGCCCGTTCTGCACATGCACGTCGTCGGTGATCGTCGCCCCCAGGTAAAAGTTGGTGTCGTCATAGCCGATCAGGAAGGCGGCGCTCAGGTCCGCCGCGCCCTGGGGGGGCGTCAGCTTGGGGTCGGCGACGACATAGGGCGCCGGCCAATGGGCCGCCCCGCTCCAGTCGTCGAGCGCGCCGTCAATCGTCGGCGCCTGCAGCGCCCGGTTGGCGCGCAGGTCGTCGCCGTTGCCCGCGCGGCGGGGCCCGGTATAGGCGACCCCACTGGGCGGGCCAAACGCGGCCCCGCCCAGGATCGGCGGCGCGCCCGCCCCGCCGTGGAGGGCGGCCAGGGCCAGCGCGCCAATGCCCAGCACGATCAGCACGGCGGCGCCGATCAGGAGAAGCGGGCGCGCGGCCAGTCGCGGGCGCGCCGTGGGCAGAATGGCCGGCGCCGGTGTCCACCCGCCGCGGGCCACCGCGGGGCCCACGGCCGGGGCCAGGGTGGGCGCCAACGCAACCGGGGCGCCGGCCGGCGGCGCCGCGATCGGCGCCGGGCGGGAGGCGAACGCGGCGGCACCCTGCGGCTCCGCCCGGCCCGTATCTGGGGGCGCCTGCACCGCCACTGCGGCCAGCGCCTGCAGCATCTGCGTGGCGGTCGGATAGCGCAACGCGGGATTCTTGGTCAGGGCGCGATCGAGGATCGGCTGCAGGGCGCCGGGCAGGCCGGGGCTGAGGGTGCGCAAGGGCGGGGCCG
>DATGEF010000819.1:0-9770 GCA_035310405.1 Chloroflexia bacterium
CTTTGGTATCCTGCTACTGGCCGGCGCCCTGGCGCTCAGCGGGGTCGACTGGGCCGGCGACCTGCGCCAGGCCGTGCCGGCCGCGACGGGGTCCTGGCGCTTCTGGGTCGCCCTGGTTGCCATCGTCGAAGTGGCCGACCAGATGACGCCCTCGGCGGTCGACCGCAAGAACTGGCCGGTCGCGCTGGCGATCGGGGCGGTCCTGGGGCTGCTCGCCTGGGGGGGTGGGACGGTGCTGGCCGTGCCGCTTCCCGCCGGCTGGGGCGCCGCCGTCCTGCAGGCGGGTACCGTGTTGAGCGCCGTCCTTTTCCTGCCGATTGCCCTGAACCTGCTCCTGGGCGCCGGGCTCTGGCTGCTGGCGCGGCTGTTGTAGCGTTGACGAGCCGTCAGCGGTCAGCTACGAGCGGTCAGCGGTCAGCAGTCAGCGGTCAGCTACATACCGCTTCGCGAGCAGCGATGTGCCTACGGCCCGCCGGGCCGTAGGCACTTTGAACTCAGGACTTTGAACTCAGGACTTCCGCCGGCGGTTAGCTGACGACGGCGTCTAGGATTTTGGCGAGCAAGAGCAGCACCGCGAAGGCCCACATCGTCAGGCTGATTTCGCGCAGCCGCCCGGTGAGCAGCTTGAGCAAGACGTAGCTGACGATCCCGGCGAACATGCCATCGGCAATGCTGTAGGTCAGCGGCATGACGGCCAGGGTCAGGAAGGCCGGCAGGCCCTCCGTGATGTCGGCGAAGCTGATCTTGAGCACCGGCTCGATCATCAGGAAGCCGACGACCAGCAGGGCCGGCGCCGTGGCCACCGCCGGCACCAGGCCGACGAGGGGCACGAAGAAGAGGGCGAGGGCGAAGAAGACGGCCGTCCAGACCGCCGTCAGGCCCGTCTTGCCCCCCTCGCCGACGCCCGCGCTGCTTTCGATGAAGGTCGCCACCGTCGCCGTGCCCACCAGGGGTCCGAACATGCCCGCGCCGGCGTCCACGAGCATGGCCTGGCGCGAGCGGGGAAAATTGCTGTTGCGGTCGAGGATGCCGAGTTTGGCGGCCAGCCCGCTGAAGGTGCCGAAGCTGTCCATCATGTCGGTGACCAGGAAAGTCAGGAAAAAGAGGATCAAGGCGCCGGTCGTGAATTGGCCCAGGGCGCCGAAATCGGTCTTGCCCACGCCCTGGCTCAGCCAGCGCCCCAGGTCCGGCACCTGCACGAGGTCGCCGAGGCCCGTCGGGTAGTGGACGCCCAAGGCCGTGCGCCAGACCGCCGACACCGCGCCCAGGCCCCAGGCCAGCAGCGTCGTGCCGACGATGCCGAGCAGGATCGCCGCCCGGACTTTGCGGGCCATGAGCCAGCCGGTCAGGATCAGGCCGGCCAGGGCCACCACCACGGTGGGGCTGCTGAGCGGCCCCAGCACGGGTAGCGCGCTCCCGCCGCCAAAGGGCTGCACCCCCGGCTTCAACGGCGCGCTGACGCTCATCTGCACCACGCCCGCGTTGACCATGCCGATAAAGGCGATAAACAGGCCGATCCCGGCCCCGGCGGCGAGCTTTAGATTCAGCGGGATGCCCTCGATGATCCGGTGCGCCCAGGGACCGGCCACGATCAGGGTGAAGGCGAGCCCGTCGAGGAAGACGAGGGCCAGGGCGGCCTGCCACGACACTTTATGCCCCAGGACGACGGTAAAGGCAAAGAGGGCGTTATAGCCCATGCCGGGGGCCAGCGCCCAGGGTAGGTCGGCCCAGAGGCCCATGATCAACGTCGGCACGGCCGCGGCCAGGATCGTGCCGATCGTCAGGGCGACCGGGTCCATGCCGGTTACCTTCATAATATCTGTGTTGACGAAGATAATATAAGCCATCGTGAAGAACGTCGTCAGCCCGGCCAGGAACTCGATGCGCGGGGTGGTGCCCCGCTCCCGTAAGCGGAAGCGGGATTCCAGCGCGGCGGCGCCGGCGGGCGCCGAGCGCCCGGCCGGGGTCAGCGTGCGTGCCATAGAACAAATCTCCTCCCGTGAGCAGGTGACTGTGTATCCGGGCCACCGGGCCGGCTAGGGTCGCCCGGAGCCGGCTCGGGGCTTACAGAACTGCGAGCGCGAAAGCCACGGGGCTTTCGCCCCAGGGGATGAAGCGCCGCCCGGGAGAGCAAGGTTATGCCGCTGGTCAATATAGTACATCTGTGCTATAATAGAGCTATGCAGCAATCCCGCGAGGCCGGCACCTAAATGGGCTATCGTCGCGCGCAAACCAATGTCCGCGTGCAGCTGATCCATTTGCGGCTCAACCCCGCGCAAATGGCCCACTGTGCTGCTTTGCGCCAGGAAGCGGCCCGCTGCTGGAACGCCCTGTTGCAGGCGCACCTGGCCAGTCGCGACGGCCGCTGGCTGAGCGAGCATGCCCTGCAACAGCAGTTCAAGGGCCAGTTTGCCCTGCATAGCCAAACCGTGCAGGCCCTCGCGCAAAAGCTGATCGCGAACGTGGATACCGCCCGCGCGCTGCGTAAAACCGACCCCGCCGCCCGCTACCCCTACCGCGCGAAGCTCTACCAGACGGTGGTGTGGAAGCAGTCCGCTATCCGCTGCACTGGCGCCGGCATTGTGCTCTCCAATGGGCAGGGCAACGCGCCCCTGGTGCTCGCCCTGCCCGCCCAGTTCGCCACCACCGCGATCCTCAAGTGCGAACTGACCTGGCGGGCGGACCATTACGAGCTGTGCCTCACGCTGGACACCGGCGCGCTCAACCCGCCACTGGCCACCCACGCGGTGTCGGCGGGCGTGGATTTGGGCGAGGTCAACATCGCGGCTGTCGTTGCCGAGGATGGCACAGGTATCAGCATCAGCGGGCGCTATCTGCGCTCGGTCAACCGCCTGCGCCTTAAGCGGCACAGCGTGCTGAACAACTGTATTACGCGCTGCACGCCCGGCTCGCGGCGGCATAAGAAGTTGCTCCAATCCAAGGCGCGTGCGTCGGCGGCGTTCTACCGCGCTAGCCGGGACGTGCTGCACAAGGCGGCGCGCCAGCTGGTGAATTTTGCTCGCGGCGCGGGAGTGGCGCACCTGGCCGTGGGCGACGTGCGCGACGTGGCCGACGGCACGGATAAGGGCCGCCACCACAATCAGCGCATGAGCCTGTGGGCGCATGGCCAGTTTGTCGGCTATGTCCAGGACAAGGCGCGCCAATACGGCATTGCTACGGAATATATCGGGGAAGAATATAGCACGCGCACCTGTAGCGTGTGCCGGCATTGCCACACCAGAGCACCACGGGGGCGGGTGTTCACCTGCGCCGGCTGCGGTGCGATCATTTCCCGCGACGGAAATGGGGCCGCGAACATCTGTAGTCGCTATCGCTATGGCGAGTATGGGCAGGTGCAGGTCCAATCCCTCACGTATCTGCGGGCGACCGCAGTAGTGCTGCGGACTACAGCCAGGTTGCCGACTGGCGTCGGAAGCCACGGGCCTTTAGGCCCAGTGGTTTAGTCACCGGCTACGATGCGCACGAATCCTGTGACCTCGCGGCTGCTGATTATAGCAGCCGCGATTATTCTGCCGCTCCTGCTGCTGGGCCTGCTGGTCTTATTTTTGCAGCCCAGTAACCGGGCCGGCTATCCGATCGCGGACGGCGGCACCCCGGCGCTTCCCCCGTCGGCCACGCTGACCCCCCGCGCCATGACGGCGACCACCCGGCCCTTGCCCAGCGCAACCCTCCCTGTCCCCTCGCTGGCCACCTCCTTGCCGGCGACCGCTACCAGTCCCCCGCCGCCGGCATCCGCAACGCTGATCCCTACGGCGCCGCCGGCCGGGCCGCCATCTCCCACCGCGCCGGTGACCGACCAGGCGCCCACGGCCGCCGTGAGCTCGCCGGCCGCTCCGACCGCGCTGCCGATCGAGACGCCGCAGCCGGCGGCCTGGCAGCACCGGAGCACGGCGCATTATGACCTCTACTACCTGCCGAGCAGCCCCGCCGCGCACGATATCGACCTGCTGGCTACGACGGCCGAGGGCGCCATGACCTGGGCCGCGGCCCATCTCCTGGCCTCACCCAATACGCGCATCCGCATCTACTTCGTCAACCGGATCTTCTGGCAAGGAGGCGCGTCGTATAGCCACAACGAACTCCTGCTCTCGTATGCCGCGCCCGATCGCGAGTACACCGCCACTTCCCTGGTGCTGGTCTTACGCCACGAGACGACCCACGCCCTGGTCGAGCAGATGCTCGGCAGCGATGTGCATAAAGGCGGCTTGCTCGGCGAGGGCGTCGCGGTCTGGGATGCGGGGGGCCATTACCAGGTCGAGGATCTGCCCGTGTTGGCGAGCACCTTGATCGCCGATAATGCCCCGCTTTATTTGCCGCTGGCCGATCTGCAGCGTGATTTTTACGGCGCCCAGCATGAGATCGCCTATCTGGAGGGCGGGGCGTATGTCACCTTCCTGATCGACCGCTGGGGCTTGCCCAAGTTCAAGCGCTATCTCGATCAGCCGGACAACCCCCAGCCGATTTATGGACTGGCCTTGCCGGGCCTGGAGCAGGCCTGGCGGGCCGGGCTCGCCGCGACGCCCCATACGGCGGCCGATAGCGAGGCCGTCCGCCTCCGGGTGCGTTATTATGACCTGATGCGCCGCTATGAGACCACGCGCGACCCCGATGCCCGGCTCCTGCCGAACCAGCCGCCGTCCCAGTGGGGACCCATCTTGATCGGCCTGTTCAGCCACCCGGCGCCGGCGCCGGCCAATGTGGCCCTGGAGCACGATTTTGTCCGGGCCGGGGCCGCGCTCTGGAGCCGGGACCTGGCCACCTGCACGCAACTGCTCGACAGCATCGCCGCCCGGCTGCCATAACCACGAGCCGGGACCTGGCCCGCCGTCCGGCCTATTCCGGTTTCTGCCCCGGTTTTTGTACAGTCCGTCCCTTGTATTAGGCCGGCTTTCGCCTTATGATACATTTGTGCCCGGCCGATCTGGCACGTATCTTGCCCTTAGAGGCTGTATAGCGCGCTCATCTATAATTCAGCAAGCGCCAACAGATGTCGGCAGCTAGCCGCAGTGCTAGAAAGAGGTATCTCGCAATGCTTTATCGCCATGTTCTCAACCGCCAGGCCGCCAGCGGGACGGAGGCGCGCCCCCGCCGGGAGCGGCGGGGGCGCGTATGGGCCCTGGCGGCGACGGGGGCGATCCTGGTCGCCGTTGTCCTGGGTGTCCATCAACTGGCCCTCGTGCGGGGGCCCGGCCCGGGGGCCCCCGCGTCCTCCCCGGCGCCGGCTGCGGCGCCGGGGATGGGCACCCATCCGGCGGCGATCGTCCCCCCGGCCCCGGCGCCGGCTGCCGCCCCGGCGGATACGGCGGCCCGGGCCGCCGCCCAACGCCAGGCGGCGGCGCTAGCCGGGGCACCCATTACCCTCAACGTGCAGGATAGCCCCGCGACGCTGACGCTCGCGCCCCGCGACTTGCAGACGGCGGTGGCCTTCACCGCCGACGGCCAGGGCGCCCCTACGGCGGCCTTCGACCCGCGGCGGCTGGCGGCGCTCCTGGCGCCCCTGGCGGCCCAGGTCCGGGTCGTGCCGCGCGATGCCACGATCCAGCTGGTCAACGGCCGGCCGGTGGTCGTGCCCGAGGTGTCCGGCTGGGCGCTGGATCTGCCGGCGGCCGCCCAGGCCGTCAGTGCCGCCGCGGGCACCGCCGCGCGCACGGCCACGGTGGCGCTCCAGCCGGACCCCGCGGCGGTGACGACGGCCACCCTGGCCCCCTTGACTGCCCAATGGACCGGCTTGCTGGTCCACGGCTTCACTTTCCGCCACGGCCCACATGCCTGGGTGGTCCGCGGGGCGACCCTGGCCGGCCAGATCTCCGTGGCGCCCGGGACGGGCGGCCCTGCGGCCCCGGCGGTGTTGGCGATCGCCCCGGCGGTGCTGGCCACCCGGCTGACGGCGATCGCCCCGGCGGTCGCCGTCAGCCCCCGCAACGCGCGCTTCCGGCTGGTTAACGGCGTCGTGACCACGGTCGCGGCCGCGCGTCCCGGCCAGCAGCTGGATCAGGCGGCGACCCTGGCGGCCGCCGCCGCGGCGCTGGCGGCCGGCCAGCGGCAGGCGGACCTGGTCGTCGCCGTGCAGCCCGCGCCCGACGCCGGCGCCCTACCACTGGTGGTGAGCACGCCGGATCTGCTGGCCCAATCGTCGACGACGTATTACGGCTCGTCGCCGGAGCGCGCGCACAATGTGGAGCTCGGCACGTCCCTGGTGAATGGCGCCCTGGTGCCGCCGGGGGCGGAGTTCAGCCTGGATAACACCCTCGGGCCGCTGACGCTGGCCGCCGGCTTCCAGATGGGCTTCGGCATCGTCAGCGACGGCACCAATGTGACCACCGTGCCGGCCGAGGGCGGGGGCATCTGCCAGGTGGCGACGACGCTCTTCCATAGCGTCTTCTGGTCGGGGTTGCCGATCACCGAGCGCCACCATCACAGCTACTGGATCGCCCTCTACGGCCAGCGCCCGAGTGGCCTGCAGGGGCTGGACGCTACGATCTCGCCGCCGGAAGAAGACCTGCGCTGGCGCAACACGACGGGCAACTGGATCTTGATCCGCGCGCATGCGGGCGGCGGCGTCGTCCGCTTGGAGCTCTGGGGCACCAACCCCGGCTGGACGGTCGACGTCGACGGCCCGGTGATTACCCAGGGCGTGCCGACAGACCGGACGCCGATTTACGAGCCGAGCATGGCGGTGGCCTGGGGTGTGACCCGCCAGGTGGAGCACGCGCAGTCCGGCTTCACGGCCGATATCCACCGCCGCGTGTACGCGGCCACCGGCACGCTGCTGGACGACTGGCATGCGCAAGGCACCTACCTGCCGTCGCATAACCGCTATCTGGTCGGCCAGCGCGGCCGGCCGGCGCCCCCGCCCGCCCCGACGGCCACACCCCCGCCGCTGGTTCCGGCGCCCGGGAGCCCGTCCGGGTGGGCGCCGGCGCCCGTGCCTCCGCCGCTGGTCCCGACGCCTGGGAGCCCGCCGCCCGCCCATCCGTAATATGACCACGCACGATCGCGTCTGCGGCGGGACGCCTAGCGGCTGAAGCCGCGGCTACGGGTACGAAGCCCGCCTCCGCGGGCTCACGGACCCACGCGTGGGCATCCTAGCGCCGGCCCACTTATCGAAAGTCGCAACGGCCCCGGATGGGCATCCGGAGCCGTTGTGCTGGCGGCAAAGGCCACTCCCCTAACCTACTGCCGACTGCTTATTCGTCTCTCCCCTCGACTGCCTACTGCCTACTGCCTACTCGTATCGGCCCCGGGAGGCGGCAGGGGCTGGCTCGGGCCGTTGCCGCCCTTGGCGACCAACGAGTGGAACCGCGCCTGGTCGTGCTGCATCACTTCGAGCCGATCCTGGATCTCACGTAAGTCCTTGAGCAGGATACCGATCTCCAGCTCGGCCTTCAGGTTGACGCGATAGTCCAGCTCCGACTTGATGCGGTCTTTCGCCGCCTGCCGGTTCTGGCTGATCAGGACGAAGATCGAGAGGAAGATCGCTTCGAGGGAGACGCTCATCGTCAGAAAGGCAAAGGGGTAGGGATCAAAGGCGAACCCGCTCCACGGCAGGTTGACCAGGATCCAGCCGATGAAAATCGCCGCATTGATCACCAGGAAGGGCAGGCTGCCGCTGAAGTCGGCGATCGCGTCGGCGATCCGCTGGCCGATCCCGACCTTGTCGTCGACGACTCGGTTCGGGTTCTCGCTGACCTGGAACTGCAGCAGATGCTCGGTGTCCCGCAGGCGGCGCGCCAGCACCACCATCATCCGCACTGCGCTGTCCGGGTGGTCCTTCAAGAAGCGGAAGAAAGAATCCCGGTCCAGTTCCAGCACCTTGACCGGGGTCACCGCGGTCGCACTCGCCGAGCGCGCCTCGCCGGTCAGCATGGCCAGCTCGCCGAAAAATTCCCCAGCGTCGATCCGATCGAGCGGGACGTAGCGGCCCTCGGCATCTTTGAGCGACAGCTCGACTTCGCCCTCCTCGATCACATAAAAGGTGTCGCCGGGCGTATCAATCGTGACAATGTCCGTGCCCTTGGCAAATTCCCGCTCGACGAGCATCTGCCCCAGCTGTTCGAGCTCGCTCTCGGGCAGCTCGCGGAAGAGGGGAATGGTCTGCAGCAGCGTCAGATCGGCCATAGTGGGCATTATAGTCGACCGCTCCCGGGCTGTCAACGCGCCGGTGGCGGCCTTGACAAGGGACCGGGCCATGGGTTAGACTGCGGAGGAAGGGGCGTGAGCCCGGGTTGGTGGCGCAAAAATTTATGAGCATGACGCCGTTAACTGAAGAGGGAGCCCCGCCGCAGACGCCCACCCTGGTAGCCGTCGTGCTGGCCGCGGGGATGGGCACCCGGATGCGCTCGACCCTGCCCAAGGTGCTGCACCAGATCGCCGGGGTGCCCCTGGTCGGGCATGTGCTACGGGCGCTGGCGCCGCTGGCCCCGGCGCGC
The DNA here is from genome assembly GCA_035310405.1 of Chloroflexia bacterium. Taxonomy (GTDB): domain Bacteria; phylum Chloroflexota; class Chloroflexia; order QHBQ01; family JAICKM01; genus JAICKM01. The sequence continues at coordinate 8,451 of DATGEF010000819.1, forward strand.
ACCGTGCTGGTGATCGGCCACGGCGGCGCGCAGGTGCAGGCCACCGTCGGCCCGGACTACACATATGTGACTCAGGCCCCGCAGTTGGGCACCGGACATGCCGTGCTCCAGGCCCGTCCGGCCGTCGAGGGCCAGGCCCAGACCGTCCTCGTCCTCTACGGCGATACGCCGCTGTTACGCGCCCCCACGCTCCAGGACCTCGTCACGCACCACGCGACCCAGCCGGGTACCCGCGTCACCATCCTGACCTGCCACACACCCGACCCCAGCGGCTATGGCCGCGTTTTGCGCGACTCCCAGGGCCGGGTGACCGGGATCGTCGAGGAGCGGGTGGCGACCCCCGACCAGCGCGCTATTACCGAGACGAACAGCGGCATCTACTGCTTCGACTCCGCGTGGCTCTGGCCCCGGCTGGCCGCGTTGCCGCTGCACCCGGGCACCGGCGAATACTTCCTCACCGATATGATCGGCCTCGCCATCGCCGAAGACCCGGCCTGCGTCCAGACGCGCACGGTGAGCGGCCTGGAAGAGGCCGCGGGCATCAATAATCGGGTGCAGCTGGCCGAAGCGGAGGCCATGATCCGCGATCGTCTGCGCCGGCACTGGATGCTCGAAGGCGTCACGATGATCGACCCGCGCACGACGTACGTCGACGCCGATGTCGTGATCGGCCCGGATACGATTCTCGATCCGGGCTGCTACTTGCGCGGCACCACCCGGATCGGGGCGGGCTGCCGGATCGGGCCGCAGGCGCAGCTGGTGGATGCCACCGTCGGGGATGGCTGCGTCGTGGGTAGCTCCTTGCTCGAAGGCTGCACTTTAGAGGCCGGCGTGGATGTCGGATCTTTCAATCACCTGCGCGCGGGGGCGTACCTGGCCCGCGGCGTGCATCTGGGCAATTTCGCCGAGGTCAAAAATGCGCGGCTGGGGCCCCAGGTGGCCATGGGCCATTTCAGCTATATCGGCGATGCCGATATCGGCGCCGGCACGAACATCGGGGCCGGGACGATCACCGTGAATTATAGCCGAGGAGGAACCAAGCAGCGCACCCAGGTGGGCGCCGGCGTATTTCTCGGATCGGACAGCCTGCTGATTGCGCCGGTCGAGGTCGGGGCGGGCGCCGCGACCGGCGCGGGTGCGGTCGTGACCAAAAACGTGCCGCCGGGCGCCCTCGTCGTCGGCGTGCCGGCCCGCATCATCCGCTGGCTGACGGACCCCGGAGTCGCGCCAGCGGCGGACGCGCCCGCGCCGGGGGGCGGGCCGGATGGTGCAGGCGGGCCCCCATGACCTGGCCTTTGCAGATTTTCACCGGCAATGCCA
>DATGEF010000820.1:0-2731 GCA_035310405.1 Chloroflexia bacterium
ACGCGGCGCAGCGGCTGCACGCAGGCGAAGTGCCGCTCTGGAACCCGGACAATATGCTGGGCGCGCCCTTCCTGGGCAATATGCAGTCGGCGGTGCTCTACCCGTTGAACTGGCCATATTTTGTCTGGCCGGGCAGCCTGACGCTGGCGCTGCGGGCCGGGCTGAAGCTGCTGGTGGCGGCGCTGGGCACCTATGTGCTGGCGCGGCAGGTGCTGCGGGTGGGCCCGCTGGCCGCCGGCCTGGCCGCGATCACCTTCACCTTTGGCGCCTTCCTCACCGTCTGGCTGCTCCACCCGCACACGGCGGCCGCGATCTGGCTGCCGTGGCTGTGGTGGGCGACGGCCCGGCTGGTGGCCCGGCCCGGCCCGCGGCCCTGTGCCCTGCTGGCCGGGCTCGTCGCGCTAACTCTGCTCTCCGGGCACCCAGAGATGGCTTACCACCTGGCCCTGGTGACCGGCCTGTTTACCCTGTGTCTCCTCTGGCTGGCGGGCCCCCTACGCCTGGGGCGGGCGGGGGGCATCCTCGCGCTCTGGGGGGCGGGCTATTTGCTGGGCGCCGGGCTGGCGGCCGTCCAGCTGATCCCCTTTGCCGAATATGCGGGGCTGAGCATGAGCCTGCTGCGGCGCACCGAGCGGCAAATGACCACCTTCTGGCTGCCGATCCAGTATGCCTGGACGGCGGTCAGCCCCGACCTGTTCGGCAACCCGGCCCGGCATACCGTCTGGGGACCAGGGATCAACTATAACGAGTCCAACAATTACGCCGGCGTGCTGCCCCTCCTGTTGGCCCCTTTCGCCCTGCTGGTTCGCGACCCGCGGCGGCGCCTCGTGCTGTGTTTGCTGGCCCTCGCGATCTTATTGGCCGGCGTGATCTACGGCTGGCCGCTGATTTACCCGGCCGCCCTGGCCGTGCCCGGCATGCGCTTCGCCCTGAACCAGCGGCTGACTGTCGTCCTGGAGTTGGTGCTCGGCTTGCTGGCGGCGCTGGGAGTCGAGGCCCTGGTGGCGCGGCTGCCGCAGGAGCGGGGCCGCCTGCTGGCGGGGCTGGCCCTGGCCGGTCTGGGACTGTTGGGCCTCGGCGTCGGGGTGCCGGCGATCTTCGCGGGGGGCTTCTTCGGCGTGCCGGGCGACTCGCCGTTGGCCCAGGCGGTCTGGCAGGCCGGCCTGGTGCGCGCCACGGTGCTGATTCTGGCGAATGGCCTGCTCCTGGCCGCCATCGTCGCCCTCTGGCCCTGGCGCGTCCGCCTGGCCCGGGTGGGCCTGGGCGCGCTGCCGCTCGTGCTGCTGGCCGATCTCTGGCAGGCCCACCTGGACTACGTGCCCACCGTCGCGCCCGCGGCCTATTTCCCGGCCACCGCGGCCACCCGCTTCTTGCGCGGCCCGGCGCCACCTTTCCGCATCATCGCCGGCGGCGATCTCCTGGCCCCCAACACCAACCTGCACTACGGTCTGGCCGATCTGCGCGGGAACGATGCCCTGGAGCCCGTATCCTATCATCAGTTGGTGTTTCACGCCGATCCGGCGATCCCGTCGAGTCCCACGGGCGGTGCCCTGCCCGGCATCGTGCCGTCGCGGATCTGGAACCTGCTCAACGTCCGCTATCTGCTGGCGGCCCCCGGCGACGACCCGAACTATGTCCTCGACGTCCGCCAGGAGGCGAGCAGCGGCCAGACCGTGGGCGAGATCCGCGGGCCGGCCCAGCCTGGCCAGACGTTTGTCGCCGGTCAGGACAACCTGGCGCGGATCGTGGTGCTCGGCGCGACGTATGGGGGGCAGGCCCGCGGTCCCCTGATTTTCCACCTCAAGCGCGACCCGGCGGCCGCGACCGACCTGGTCACCCGGCGGCTGGACGCCGCCCGCCTGCCGGATAACGCCTACTGGACCATCAGCTTCCCGCCGATCCGTCAGGCGCGCGGGCAGTCCTTTTATTTCTATTTCGACGCCCCGGCGGCCTCGCCCGGTCAGGGGGCCACGCTCTGGTATAACGCGGCGGGCGGCTATAGCGCCGGCAGCCGCACCGCGGGTGGCGTGCGGGTGGCGGGCGACCTGGTCTTCCGCGCCCAATCCCTACTGGCCCCCGACGACCCCGGGTTCCGCCGCGTCCTGGATGGCGGCCCGGCGGCCGTCAGCGTATTCGAGAACCGCAAAGTGCTGCCCCGCGCCTGGTTGACCCATCAGATGGCCCTGGCCGCGGATGGCCCCACGCAGGTCGAGCGGCTCTATGACCCCGGCTTCGACTGGCGGCGCACCGCCCTGCTGGCCGACTCGCTCCCGGCCGGCGCCGGGCTGCCGGCGGCCCCGCCGCCGGCGAGCGCGGACGCCGTGACGATCACGCGTTATGCCCCCGAGCTGGTGGAGGTGAGCACGCGCAGCCCGGCGCCCGGCGTGCTGATCCTGGCCGACCAGCTGTTCCCGGGCTGGCAGGCGCAGGTCGACGGCCGGCCGGCGCCCATCCTGCCGGCGGACGTGGCCCTGCGGGGGGTGTATCTGCCGGCGGGCGCGCACCAGGTGCGCTTCGTCTATGCGCCCGCCGCGGTTGGGTGGGGCGCCGGGATCAGCGCCGCGGCCGGCCTCATCCTCGCCGCGCTGCTGATCGCCGGCCGAATCCGATTTACAGGCCGCCGATTTTCGGGTATAGTCAAAGCAACACCAACCGCTGCAACGAAGTCCTGAGTGGCAAGTCCTGAGTTACAAGTGCGGACCGCCGGATTTTGGATTTTGGATTTTGGATT
>DATGEF010000821.1:0-25455 GCA_035310405.1 Chloroflexia bacterium
ATGGACGAAGAGTTGGGCGACGGTGCCGGCGGCGCTAAAGGTGAGGTTGAGGTCGGCGGCGGGCTGGAGGGCGCCGCTGGAGAGGACGGTGGCGCTGAGGTCGCCGCGTTGGACGGCCAGCGTCTGGACACTGGCCGCGGCCTGCCCGCCCCCCAAGACACCTCTGAGGCCGACCAGCGCCACCCCCAGGATCACGATTACGATGACCGCAATGATCACTTTGTTGCGCATAACCTTCTCCTAAACTTGATGTTACCGATCCGATCGCAAGGGGCAATAGAACCGGGAAGCCGACTCGATAGCTAATACTCAAGATCCGGCAAAGCAAACGACCAGGGTTGCTTGCTGCCGGCCCGTGTTTGCAGCACGGCCCCAAAGCCCAGCACGGCGGCCAGGCCTAACAAGGGACCGCCCAGGAAGGGCAGCAGATTCAGTATGAACAGCACCAGCAGCCCGGCCAGCAAGTCGACGATCGGGGACTGCTCGGCCAGGCCCCAGCGGTAGCCGACCCAGCGGCCCAGCGGCAGACTGAGGGCGACCAGCCCGAGCAGCGCGCCGAAATAGCCCAGCAGAAAGATCGCCACCCAGATCGGGGTGCCGACGACGGTAAACACCGCCAGTAGCCCGAGCGCCGCGATCAGCAGCCAGGCCGCCAGGCCCACCAGGCCGATGCGCACGCGCCTGTTCCAGGAGCCGCGCAAGACATTGGCGATGCGCCCGAGGCGGCCCGGCATCAGGTAGAGCAGCAACAGGCCGCTGACGGTCAAGATCAGCAAGGAGGCGAGATGCACGGTAAAGTCCGTGACACTCGAGCGGTGCAAGCCAAACGGCAAGAACTCCCGCCGTAAGGGCTCGGTGCCGGGCGCCGGCGTCGCCGGGGCTGGGCTGGTGCGGGCCTGCAGTTCGGAGCCGACGATAAAGAAAGCAGAGGGGGGCCCGAGGCTGCCCTGCCACTCGGCGGGCAGCAGGCTGAAGGCTTCGGACAGCAGTAACGCGATCACCAGCAGCAGGATCAACATGGCCAGGGCGCGCCGGGAGATACTCACGCCGCCAGGCCCTCGGGAGCCGCGAGCGTGCGCACCATAAACGCACCCGCGCCCAGCGCCAGGATGACCGCTCCGAGGACCAGGCCCAGATAGGCTTCCGGGGCCAGGGCGGTGCCGGGCAGGCTATTCAGCCAGTTCCCCACCCCCTCGCCGTCGGACGTCACGACGGCGCTCAAGCCGTCGCCGGCATGCTGCCACCAGCCGGCCAGCAGGGTCATGACGTCGCTGGTCGCCAACAGGATCAACAGGCCGGTGAGCACCAACCCCGCCGCGAGCGCCTGGTGGCCCCACCAGACGGCCGGCCCGGCGATCGGGACCGGAGCGGCGGCCCGCGGGGGCAGGGCGGCCAGCACCTGGCGCGTAAAATCCGCGCCGGCCGGCCGGCCGGCGAGCGAAAAACTCGCCAGATCCGTTTCCAGGGCCGCCAGGCTGTGCAGGTAGGCCTGACACCGGGCACACCCGGCGAGGTGCTCGGCCAGCGCGATCTCCTGGACATTATCGAGCAAGGCCGCGGCGTCTCCATCCTGCCAGGCGACGAGGATCTCCTCGCCGGGCCCGCCCGGATGCACAGGTTTCATGGCGTTGCTCCTTCCTCGTGTAATGGCGCCAGGAGGGGCCGTAACAGCGTCTTCGCCCGGTGCAGCCGCGCCTTGACGGTGCCGATCGGCACTTCCAGCGTCGCCGCGATCGCGCTATAGTCGAGATCCGCGCCGTAGCGCAGGGCCAGCACCGTCGCGTAGTCGGCCGGCAAGCGGGCCAGGGCCGTCTGCAGCAGGCGCGTCCGTTCGGTGCGCTCCAGACTCGCTTCCGGGGCCCCCAGCGGGTCCGGGTCCTGGAGTTGCTGGAGCGCCCGCTCGGCGGCGGGGCCCCTGATCGCCGCCGGCGGGCGGCGGGCGCGCCGGTTAAGCGCCAGGTTGACGGCGATCCGGTAGAGCCAGGCGAAAAACGACCGGCCTGGCTGGTATTTCTCCAGATTCAGATAGGCCCGCAGAAACACATCCTGGGCTACGTCTTGCGCGTCCTCGTACTCGTCCCCGGCCACCCGGGCGCAGATGGCGATCACGCGCCCGCTATAGCGCTCGATCAGGACTCCGAAAGCCTGCCGGTCGCCATCCAGCGTCCGGCGCACCAGACGATCGTCGTCGGCCTCTGTGATCGGATCATCGCCCAGGCGCGGCATGATTCAGGATTCCCATCCTGCCCGGCCACCGGGGGGCGGAGCCCCCAGCGGCGCGTCTATAGAGATATACACCGGGCCGCGGAATTTTGTTGCAGGCCTTTGGGGGCCTGACTCGCGGGCCGGGCCGGTTGCGCGAAGGTTGGCCTACCCAGTATACTCTTTAAGGGTATCCGGCGTTGCGTAGTGAAGGGAGATTGTGATGGACGATGTACTATCTCAGGCCCAGGCGGTGCTACTGACCACGGCGGCCCGCTGGTTGAGCCTGGCCGATAAAACCCCCGTTGGACTGCTGACGCGCCCGGCCGCGCCCGGCGAATGGTCCGCGCTCGATTGCTTACGCCACCTGCTCGACACCGAAAGCAGCATCTTTCCCCAGCGGCTGCAGGCGTTTCTGGCCGGGCAAGATTTCCCCGGCTTTAACCCGAATAGCGAGGGGCGCGATCACGGCGATCGGACCCCGGGCGAACTCGCCGCCGAATTTGCCCGCCAGCGATCGCAGAACCTGGCCGCGCTGGAGCAGGTCAGCCCCCTCGATCTCGCTCGCACCGTCCAGCACGGCGAGCTGGGCGCCGTGACCCTGGGCCAGATGCTACACCAATGGGCGGCGCACGACCTGATGCACACTGTCCAGGCGGAGCGTGCCCTGATGCAGCCGTTTCTCGCCGGCGCGGGCCCCTGGCGGCGCTTTTTCGCCGACCACGACCTCGGCGATCATCCATAGGATTGCCCCGGAGGACCCGCCGCATGCTACACCTCCCGCAGACTGCTGCCGATGCTCCGTGGAAGGAGCGCTTCCGCGCCCTGGGGATCTTAGGGGCCCAGAGCGCCCCGGCGTCGCCCGGCCGCGGCGTGGTATTCAGCGCGCCCTCAGGCGAGGTCCAGATCTATGCCTGGGACATCCCGTCCGGCCGGCTGGCCCCGCTGACCGATCGGCCCGGCGGGCTCTGGCAGGGCCTGCTGTCGCCGGATGGCCGCTATCTGTACTATCTGGAGGACCAGGGCGGTAACGAGATCGGCCACTACGTGCGCCGGCCCTGGGAAGGGGGGCCGGCCCAGGATCTGACCCCCGCAATGGCGCCGTACTCCGCCGTCTACCAACCCGCCGTCAGCCGGAGCGGCACCCTCTTCGGCTTTACCCCGGTGGATAGCCAGGGCTTTCACCTCGACTGCCTGGATTTGTACCCGAACGGCACTTTCAGCGCGCCCCGCCGGCTCTATAGTACGTCGAAGCTGGCCCAGGACCTCGTGCTGTCGGCAGGGGGCGAGATCGCCGTTCTTGCCACCACGGAGCGCTCGGCGGCCCGCCAATACAGCTTACTGGCGTTCGCTACCGTGGACGGTGCGCGCCTGGGCGAGCTCTGGGATGGGCCGGCGGGGAGTCTGCGTCCCGTCCAGTTTGCGCCGATCGCCGGCGATACCCGGCTGCTGGCGATGACCAACCAGACCGGCGCCAACCGGCCGGTGATTTGGAACCCGCGTACGGGGGAGCGCACGGATCTCGCGCTTGCGGAGCTGTCGGGAGAGGTCCTGCCCTGGGATTGGTCCCCCGCCGGAGACCGGCTCCTGCTCTGCCAGATCGATCAAGCGCGGCAACAGCTCTACATTTACGAGCTAGCGACGGGGGCCCTGCGGCGCGTGTCGCACCCAGGCGGCACCTATTGCCGGCCGGGCGCGGGCGGGCCCTGGTTCGGCCCGGCCGGCGAGATCTTCGCCCTCTGGGAGGACTCGATCCACCCCCCGCAGGTCATCGCCCTCGCCGGCCCGGCCGGGGGCGGCCTGCGGGTCGTGCTGGCCGGGGGGAATCCGCCGCCCGGCCGGCCGCTGGAGTCGATCACGTTTCGCTCATCCGATGGGCAGGAAATTCAGGGCTGGCTGGGCCGGCCGGAGGGGCCGGGGCCCTTCCCCACCATCCTGGAGACCCACGGCGGCCCGCACATCGCGGAGTCCGACTCTTTCGCCCCGCTCAGCCAGGCCTGGATCGATCATGGTTATGCCTACCTGACGATCAACTACCGGGGCTCGACGACCTTTGGCCGCTCGTTCCAGGAGCAGATCTGGGGCGATATGGGACACTGGGAGGTCGAGGATATGGTCGCGGCCCGCGACTGGCTGATCGCCCAGGGCATTGCCCGCCCGGATGCCGTCCTGCTGACGGGGGCCTCGTATGGCGGCTACCTGACCTTGCTCGCCCTGGGCCGGTATCCCGATCGCTGGGCCGGCGGCCTCGCCGTCGTCGCCGATGCCGATCTTACGCTATCATACGCGGATGCGTCAGAAACCTTCCGTGGGTGGTTGGTAGCGATGATGGGCGGCACACCCGAGGAGAAACCGGAGCAATACCAGGTGAGCTCGCCGCTAACGTACGTCGATCAGGTCCAGGCACCCGTGCTGATTATCCAGGGCCGCAACGATACCCGCTGCCCGGCGCGGCCGATTGAGGTGTTTGAGTCCCGGCTGCGCGCGCGGGGCCGGCCGATCGAAGTTCACTGGTTTGAGGCGGGGCATGGCTCGGGCAGCCTGGAGCAGATCTTCGACTTTCAAGAGCGCATGCTCCGCTTTGCCTATGCTTGCCTGGCCCCCGCCGCGTCGGCCCGCCCGCCCACCGGCCAGGACGGGGAGGCGATCGGCCCCTGTCCCAATTGCGGCGCCCCGATGAACGCCATCCGCGGCAGCAAGCAGGCGGTCTGCGCCAACTGCGGCTTCAAGGACAGCTGTTGCTACTGACGACCGCCGACTACCGCCGCCGACTACCGGCCGCCGACTGACGACTGACGACTGATTCATCCTACGACGCGCGGCGGAGACCTCCGGCTTTGAGCCGGAGGAGGAAGCCGCGCCCAAAAGGCTCGTGAGAGACCGGCCCAGGGCTTGCCGCTTTGGCCCGCCGTTCGGGGATACATCCAACAAATACTGTGCTGGCTGCGGCAGCACGCACCTACCCTGGGAAAGGAGCCGCTATGTACCAAGTCCTGACTGCCAAACTCAAGCTCATGCCCACGCCCACCCAGCACGCGGCGCTCCGGGCTACGCAACTCGCCTACCGCGCCGGCCTCAACGCCGCCAGCCAGTACGCCTTCGCTCACAACAAACTCTCCAACGCGGCCAAGATCCACCAGGGCGTCTATGCGGAGTTGCGCGCCCACCACGGCCTGCCAGCCCAACTGGCCTGCTCCGTGTCACGCCAGGTGGCCGGCACCTACAAAGGGTTGTGGACCAAGTGCAAGCAAAACGCGGCCCACCGCAAGGCGGGCCTCACCAAAAAGCGGTATAAGGGCCTGGACCAGCCGCCCAAGTACGTCGCGCCCACCCTCAGCTACACCGAGGGCCGCGACTACGGTTTCAAGGCGGGTCAGCAGGTCAGCCTGACCACCCTCAGCGGGCGCGTGGTGGTGCCGTTGGTGGGCTACGACACGCACTTGGCCTGGATCAAAGCTGGGGCGCGGTGCGGGGCCGCCAAGCTCTGGTACGACGCGCCTCGTAAGCAGTTCTACCTGTTCGTCAGCCTGACCGTCGAGATCCCCGACCCGGCGCCGGACCAACAGCGAGCCGTCGTTGGGGTGGATGTCGGCGTGCGCTATCTCGCCGTGACCGCCACGCCCGACAACCGGCAAACCTTCTACAGCGGCAGGCCTGTAACGGCGCGGGCCAGCCACTACCACCGCAAACGCAAGCACCTCCAGCAGAAAGGCACTCGCGCCGCCACCCGCCGCCTGCGGATTCTGGCGGGGCGAGAGAGACGGTTTAAGCTGGATGTCAATCACCGCATCGCGCGCCAGATCGTGACCGCGTACCCCCAGGCCGTGATCGGCCTGGAACTGCTCACCCATATCCGTGAGCGCACCAACCGGCGCCGCTTCAAGAAGGCATCGCGTAAGCAGCGCCGCGCGAACCGCCAGCAAGCGACGTGGAGCTTTGCCGAGCTCCAGGCGCAGATCGCCTATAAGGCGGCACTGGTCGGGAGCGTAGCGGTGTGGGTGGATGCCGACTATACCAGCCAGGCGTGCCCCGTCTGTGGGCACACCGGCCGCGAAAATCGCCCCAACGGCGGGCTGATCTTCGCGTGCCGGGGCTGTGGGTATCGGCTGCACGCCGACTTGGTGGGGGCGCGCAACGTGGCGCTACGGACGTTGGCTATCCGGCAGGACTGGGTAGCCACGGGCGGCTTGTCAACCCGCCCCGATGTCGCGGACAGGGAAGCCAAAGCGGCCCGCCTGCAAAGGTGGGCTGAGTTGCGGCAGAGTCCAGCGACAAGCCACCCCCTTCAGGGGGTTGGTCGTTGACGGACCTCTTCTACAGTCCCGCCTACGGGCTGGCCGGCTACAGTTTTGACACCACCCGCAAAGCCGCCTGGATCGCCGAGTCCCTGGCGCAGGCCCCCATCCCCGGGATCCGGTTGTGCGCCCCGGCGCCCCTGGACGAAGCGGCCGTGGCCGCCGTGCATGACTCGGCCTATGTGACCGCCGTGCGGATCGGCCGGCCCCGGAGTCTGGCCGAGTCCCAGGAGTTCTCCTGGGACCCCGGCCTCTGGCCGATGGTGCTGGCCTCGAACGGGGGCGTCGTCGCCGCGGCCCAGGCCGCCTTGCAGGAGGGAGTCGCCGGGTCGTTGTCGAGTGGCTTGCATCACGCCCGGTACGACTCGGGCGCGGGCTACTGCACCTTCAACGGCCTGGCGCTGGCCGCGCGTGCCGTCCTGGCCGCTGGGGCGCGATCGGTCCTCATCCTCGACCTGGACGCCCACTGTGGCGGCGGCACCTATACACTGATCCGCGACGACCCGGCGATCTGGCAGCTCGATGTGGCTGTGCATATCTTCGACCACTACCTGCCCCGCGGCCGGGGCACGCGGGACCTGGTGGGCACGGCGGCGGCCTATCTGCCGACGATCCGCGCCCGCCTGGCGGCGCTGGCCGACCACGCTTTTGATCTCTGTCTCTACAACGCCGGGATGGACCCGCACGAAGACTGTCTCATCGGCGGCCTGCCCGGCATTACCGATGCGATCCTGGCCGAGCGGGAGCAGCTGGTCTTTCGCTGGTGCCTGCGGCGCGGCCTGCCGATTGCCTTCGTGCCGGCGGGCGGCTACATTGGCGGGCGCCTCGACATCCCTCACCTCGTCGCCCTGCACCGCCTGACTCTGGCGGCGGCCGCGGCGGGCTAGGGCGTGCCCTCCCGAGGAGTTAAGTGCTACGCTATGGGCAATTCACCATCCGCGCAACCCGCCGCATTGATCCCCCCCTATGGGGGTGTGCTGATCAACCTCCTGGTTCCAGCGGCGGCAACCCATGATTTAAGCGCATATGCGACCCACCTTCCTGCGGTGCAGCTTTCGGAACGTTCCCTCTGCGATCTAGAATTGATCGCTACCGGTGGCTTTTCCCCCCTAGATCGGTTTATGGGTAAGGAAGACTACCAACGCGTGCTGGCCGAGATGAGATTGGCCAACGGGCACCTCTTTCCCATACCTGTTACCCTTCCTGTGGCGGCCGGTTCGGATATTCAAGTAGGCCAGGACATCGCCTTACGCACCACGAAGCACGAGCTCATTGCGGTGATGACGATTGAGGAGCGCTATGCATGGAATCTCCGAGAGGAAGCGCAACAGGTCTATGGCTCGCAGGACTTGCGGCATCCGCTAATCGCCGAGATGCACGGCTGGGGCCGGTTCTATATCTCTGGGCCCATACGGGTTGTGCAGCTACCCACCCACTACGATTTCCGAGAGCTCCGCCTGACCCCGGCCCAGATCCGCAGCCGGCTCCAAGAACGGGGCCGGCAGCGCGTCGTCGCCTTCCAGACACGCAATCCCCTGCATCGCGTACATGAAGAGCTGACCAAACGTGCCGCCGAGGCCGTCGATGGGGTGTTGTTGTTGCATCCGGTCGTGGGCCTGACGAAGCCGGGGGACGTGGACCATTACACGCGGGTTCGCACGTACAAAGTGCTCGCGGAACAATATTACCGCCCCGATCGTATTTTGCTGGCCCTGTTGCCGCTCGCGATGCGGCTGGCCGGCCCCCGCGAGGCCCTTTGGCACGCCATGATCCGCCGCAACTACGGGGCCAATTATTTTATTGTTGGCCGGGATCACGCGAGTCCTGGCCGCGACTCGACAGGTACGCCCTTTTATGGCCCCTATGCTGCACAGGAACTGGTGGCGCAGCATCAAGACGAGATCGGGGTCCAGGTGCTGCCCTTCCAGGAACTGGTCTACATCCCGGACGCGGATCGTTATGAGCAAGTCTCGACGATCCCTCCTGGGGTGCGGACGGCCTCCATTTCAGGCACGGAGGTGCGGGAGCAGTACCTGAACCAAGGTCGCCAGTTGCCCACCTGGTTCACGCGGCCCGAGGTGGCGCAGATCCTCCGTGAGGCCTACCCGGCGCGGCATCAGCAAGGCGTGTGTATTTGGCTAACGGGTCTAAGCGGCGCCGGCAAATCCACCACGGCCGATGCCTTAGCCGTGCTGCTGCTGGAGCACGGCCGGCGTGTAAGCGTGCTGGATGGCGATGTCGTTCGCACGCACCTGAGTAAAGGACTGGGATTCAGCAAAGAAGATAGAGACACCCACATCCTGCGCATCGGCTGGGTCGCCGCTGAACTTGTGCAGCAGGGGGGGGTGGTCCTCTGTGCGGCGATCAGTCCTTATCAGTCAACCCGCGATCGGGTTAGAAACATGATCGGACAAGATCACTTCCTCGAAGTATATGTGGACACCCCACTGGCGGTGTGTGAGCAACGTGATATTAAAGGGTTGTATGCGAAAGCGCGGAGAGGGGAGATCACGGGTTTCACCGGTATCGACGATCCTTATGAACCACCGGTAGGACCCGAGATTAGACTCGATACGATACAATACACCGCCGCCGAAAACGCGCAGTTCATCCTCAGCCATCTCATCGACCAGGGCTTTGTTCGCGCTAGCGATACACCATCGGCGATCCCGTAGCCGGGCGGTGCCCCGCGGCTCAGGTCACGTCGACCACCTGGGCGCCGGTGACCGCCGCCAGGGTCGCGGGCGCGATCGGGAAGAGCGCGTCGGGCGCCCCGGCGGCGCCGTAGACCGTGGGCCAGGCCAGCAGGGCGCGCTCCAGCAGGATCGGCAGCCGAGTCGCATGGCCCAGGGGGGGTACTCCGCCGATGGCATAGCCGGTGGCCGCCCGCACAATGTCCGGCGGGGCCATGGCGACCACGTCGACTCCGAGCTGGGCCGCCAGCTTGGCCGGGTCGACGCGGCGGTCGCCCGGGCAGAGGACCAGGACGGGGGTCCCGCCGGCCACAAAGACGAGCGACTTGACGATCGCGCCGACGGGGCAGCCGACCGCTTCGGCCGCGAGCCCTGCGGTCTTCGCGCTGCCGGGCACCCGCAGCACCTGGATCTCGAGTTCAAGGGCGTCCAGGGCGGCCTGGACGCGTTCGGGGCCACTGGCCATCGGATCTCTCCTATACCGGCTCGCTTAAGGCATGAAACAGCCAAAAGCGATGCTGCTTAAGCGCAATTGACGATGGGTAATTGTCCGTGCCCGAGCAAGCCTATTATACCGTACCCGCCAAGCGGCCCCGGTTGCCGAACAAAGGGCGACGTTGTACAATAACCGCATGAGCACCGGCATGAGTACTGGCCCGCGCACCCGCCCGCGCCCCAGCAGAGGACCCGCATGAAGATCTGTATGGTGACGTCGTCGTATCCGAAGTATGCGGGAGATGTCACCGCGCCCTTTATCGAGTCGATTGCCACCTATGTGGCGGCCGAGGGACACGAAGTCCATGTGCTGGCCCCCTGGCACCCGGACTTGCGCCACGCCCCGCTGGAGAATGGGGTGCATCTCCACTTCTATAAATATGCGCCCTTGCGCAACCTGAATATCTGGGGCTACGCCGAGTCGCTCGAAGCCGACGTGCGGGTGAAGAACGCGATTTATCCCTTGACCCCGCTGGTCGCCCTGATCAGCTTCTTCGCCCTGATGCGCCTGACCGGGCGCATTAAATTTGACGTCTTGCAGGCCCACTGGGTGCTACCCAACGGGCCCGTGGCCGCGATTGTGGCCCGTTTACGCGGCCTGCCGCTGGTGATCAGCCTGCACGGCTCGGATGTGTTCGTCGCCTCGCAGAATCCGTTGCTGGGCTGGGTCGCCGGCCTCTGCTTCCGCGCCGCGGACGCGGTCACGGCCTGCAGTGCCGATCTACGGGAGCGGGCCGTCCAGCTGGGGGCGGCCCCCCGGCGCAGCCACCTGGTCCCCTACGGCGTCGACCCGTGCGCCTTTGCCCCCGTGGACGGGGCGGCGGCGCGGCTGCACCAACGCCTCGGGTTGGCCCCGCGCACGCCCGTCGTGTTGGCGCTCGGGCGCCTGGTCTACAAGAAAGGCTTCGAATATCTGATCGCGGCGGCGCCTACTATCCTGGCCCGCCACCCCGGCGCGCATGTCTATATCGCCGGGGCGGGCGATCTGGCCCGCGACCTGCAGGCGCAGGCCACGCGCCTCGGGGTGGCCGACCAGGTCCATTTGCCCGGCAAGGTCAGCCATGACGACGTGCCGCTCTATCTCGGCGGCTGTGATGTGTTCGTCTTACCCTCGGTGATCGACCAGAGCGGCAATGTCGACGGGTTGCCGAATACGCTGTTGGAGGCCCTGGCCGCCGGCTGTGCGGTCGTGGCCAGTAATGTGGCCGGGGTGCCGCTGGCGGTACAGGATGGCCACACTGGCCTGCTCGTGCCCCCGAAAGACCCGGCCGCCCTGGCGACGGCGATCAGTACCCTGCTGGCCGATCCCGCCCTGCGCCGGCGCCTGGGGGGCGCCGGCCGCCAGAAGATCGAAGACGTGCTCAACTGGCCGCATATCGCCCGCGTCTTCGACGCGGTCTATCGCGCGGCGATCACGCGGCACGCCCGGCATCGGGGCCGGGGGGCGAAGCGCCGGGCGGGATAAGCCCCGGGCGCCCGCCGAAAGGAGCCTATGGACCGCGAGAAAATCGAAACCGCCGTGCGCTTGATCTTCGAGGCGGTCGGCGAGGATCCCAGCCGGGAAGGCCTGCGCGCCACGCCCCGCCGGGTCGCCGATATGTATGAGGAGATCCTGGCCGGCCTCGGCCGCGACCCGCGCCCGCTACTGGCCACCACCTTCGAAGAGCACCATAAAGAGATGGTCATCTTGCGGGACATTCCGCTCTATTCGCTGTGCGAGCACCACATGCTGCCGTTCCATGGCTTTGCCCATATCGGCTATATCCCCCGGGGCCGCATCGTCGGGCTCAGCAAGCTCGCCCGGCTGACGGACCTGCTGTCGAAGCGGTTTCAGGTCCAGGAACGCCTCACCAGCGAGATCGCCGACGCGCTGATCGACGGCCTCGCGCCGGTCGGCTGTGGAGTCGTGCTCGAGGCGGAACATCTCTGTATGGCGATGCGTGGTATCCAGCGACCGGGCGCGCGCATGATCACGTCGGCCATGCGCGGCAGCTTCCGCGAGAATTCGGCCACCCGCGCCGAATTCCTGGCGATCATCCGCCACCACACCCGGGGAGAATAAGACCGTGCCTGCTCCGCCCGCGCGCTTTATTACCTGTGATCGCGAGGTCCTGGCCGCCGAGATCGCCGCGCTCGGCACGCATCCCCTGGCCGCGGCCTCGCTGGCCCATGAGAGCGCCTTCCTCGCCGTCCGCCTGAGCGGCCTGGCCACCCGGGCCACCGAGGCGCTGGCCGGCGAGATGCGCGCCCAGGGCGGCCAGGTGATCGCCTCGGACGACCAGCAAACCGTCCTCGTGCTGGGGAGTCGCGCCGAATTTGACGGCCTGGTGGCGGCGTTGCAGAGCGCGGAGGCCGACCTGCCCCGCCGGGCCCGAGAGCTCCGCGATCTGCTCGACACCCTCGACCGGTCCCCCGCCCCGCTGCAGCTCGGCCGGTTTACCCTGCCGTTGGGCGAGCGCACCCTGGTGATGGGGATTCTGAACATGACGCCGGACAGCTTCTCGGGCGACGGTCTGGGGGCCAACCTGGACGCCGCGGTCGCCCGCGCCCAGGCCATGCAGGCGGCGGGCGCCGATATCGTCGACGTGGGCGGGATGAGCACCCGGCCGGGCGCTGAGGAGATCTCGACCGATCAGGAGCTCGCGCGGGTGGTGCCCCTGGTCCGCCGCCTGGCCAGCGAAATCGATCTACCGATCTCGATCGATACCTATCGGGCGACCGTGGCCGAAGCGGCTCTCGCCGCGGGGGCCGTGATCGTCAACGATATCACCGGCCTGGACGCCGATCCGGCGCTGGCTGCGGTGGTGGCCGCGCAGGGCGCCGGGCTGGTACTGATGCATATCCAGGGCCGCCCGCGGACCATGCAGCACAATCCCCACTATGGCGACCTGCTGGGCGAGATCCATGCCTATCTGTGGGCCAGCCGCGATCGGGCTATTGCCGCCGGGGTGCCCCCGACCCATATCTGGGCCGATCCCGGGATCGGATTCGGCAAGACGGGCGATCACAATCTGCAGATTTTGCGCCGGCTGGGCGAACTCCGCTCGCTCGGCATGCCGATCTTGATCGGCACCTCGCGCAAGTGGTTTATCGGCAGCATCCTCGGGGGCCGGCCCCCCGCCGAGCGCGTGAGCGGCACGGGCGCGACCCTGGTTCTCGGGGTCGCCCATGGGGCCGACATCGTCCGCGTCCATGACGTCGGTCCCGCCGTCGACGTCGTGCGCGTGGCCGACGCCATCGTGCGCCACGGCGGCGTCCGGTCCTAGCCCCATGGCGCTCGTCTATCTGAGCCTCGGCTCCAACCTGGGCGACCGGACGGCCCACCTGCGCCAGGGCCTGGCCGCGCTGCCGGCGGCCACCGGCGGTCGCCTGCTGCGGGTGTCGCGCCTCTACGAAACGGCGCCCTGGGGCATCAGCGATCAGCCGGCCTTCCTGAACCTGGCCCTGGCCCTGGAAACCGCCCTCGCCCCGGCGGCCCTATTGGCCGCCGTGAAGCGGCTGGAGGCCCAGGTCGGCCGCACGGCCGGCCCCCGCTGGGGCCCCCGCCTGCTCGACATCGATATCCTCCTCTACGACGCGCTCACGATCGACGAGCCGGACCTGACGATCCCCCATCCCTGTATGCTGGAGCGCCGCTTTGTCCTGCAGCCGCTCGCCGATATCTGGCCGGCGGGCACGCCGTTGCTCGGCCAGCCGCTCGCCAGCCGTCTGGCGGCCGTCGCCGACCAGGTGGTGACTGCCGTGCCAGTCGACCGCGAAGGCGGGCTCTGAGCGGAGGAGCGGAGCCCCCGTGTTGACAGCAGCCGTAAGTTTATGTTAACATTCCCCTGCCGGACGGGTATCTGGCGCATGCACGCCGACGTGTTGGCCGTGGTAACTCACTGAGGGACTCGTGACGGGCGCCCTCTAGAGGAGTGCATCTATGAATCCCCACCGGGTCTTCTGGACCATCCTGCTGTCCGGCGCTCTCCTGATCGGCCTGGCCGCCCTCGTGGCGAGCACGCCAAGCCGCCCCGTAGCCGCGGCCCCGGGCCCACCCGGCCGGCCTCCCACCTCCGGGGTGGTGATCCTCCCGCATGCCCCCCACACGCCCAGCTATCACGTGCTGTTTGTCTACCATGACACCTCGCCCGGCACGAGTGTCGAGGCCGCCTTGAGCGCCTATCCCGACGTCGGCGCGGTCGATAACTTCACCATGACCACTGGTGTAGTGCCCTCGGCGGCCTATCTCCAACAGTATCAGATGGTCGTCGTCTGGAATAAGACCGCCTCGTCGCTGGCCGACCGCGTGACCCTCGGCAATAACCTGGCCACCTATGTGGACGCGGGGGGCATCGTGGTCGAAAGTGATTATGCTTACACCTACTTTTCGGACCCCAACGAGAGCCCGGGCTACACCATCAGCGGCACCTGGCAGACCGGGGGGTATACCGTCTTCACCAACAGTCCCACGACCTCGGGGAGCACGCCCGACAGCCTGGGTACTTTTACGCCCACCGAGCCGCTGATGGCCGGGGTCGCCACGCTGACCGATCCCGGCACGAGCTTTGGCCATAGCCTTCTCAATTTGACGAATGGAGCGGTGCCGGTCGCGCAATGGGCGACCAGCGCGACCTGGATGATCGCCTACCGGACGACGCCCGCGATCAACGGCACGGTGATCGGCATTAATGTCTATCTCGGCAATAACCCGACCGGCTGGGGCGGGGATTTCCCCAAGGTGCTGCATAACGCCCTGCTCTGGAAAGCCTCGCCCACCGAGCCGACGCCCACGCCCAGTGCCACACCCTGCCCGACCTGCCCCACGGCGACCTCCACCGTGACGCCGACCCCGTCGCCGAGCGACACGCCCGGTCCCGCGACCGCCGGCCCCACGGACACTCCCTGCCCGACCTGCTCGCCCACGCCCACCGGCTCGCCGCTGCCGACCGGGACCCCGACGCCGACCAATACCCCCACCCCCACCCCCAGCGCCACGGGGCCGCCGGGCTCGCCCACAGCCACGGCGACCTCCACCGGCACGGCCACGCCGACCGTGACCGGCTGCGTGCCGGGGCAAACCTGGACCGAGGTCAGTGGGCTGCCCGTCGAAGCCGCGGATTCGGCGGTGGTCGGCTTTAATAACACCGTTTATATCTTCGGCGGCCGGGACAGCACCAACGTGCCGACCGCCAATGCCTATCGCTACACGCCGGGCGGCAATATGGTCGCGATCGCGCCCCTGCCGGCCGCGCGCTATGGGCTGCGGGCGGTCAACGACGGCCAGTATATCTACCTGGTGGGCGGCGCCGACAGCGCCGGGAGTTCGACCCGGACCTTCTGGCGCTACGACCCGGCGGGCGGGACCTACGTCACCAGCCTGGCCCCGCCGGCCACCGCCGTGCTCTGGCATGCCCTGGTTTATCTCAACGGGAAGCTCTACCGGATTGCCGGCTGCTGTACGACCAACACGGTCGAGGTCTATACCATCGCGACCAACACCTGGTCCACCGGCGCCAGCTTCCCGATCGCCACCTACGGCAACGACGCGGTGGCCTACGGCGGCTACCTCTATGCCACAAGCGGGGCCAGTGGCCTGTCCAGCGCCACCTATCGCTACGACCCGGTCGCCAACAGCTGGAATGACGCGGCGGTCACCGATTTGCCCGCCAATCGCAATTTCGCCGCCTCGGGCCTGCTCAACGGGCGCTGGATCCTGGCCGGCGGGGTCAGCGGAGCGACGACAGGGAGCACCCTGGAGCTTGACCTCAATACGCCGGCCGGGTCCTGGACCAGTCTGCCCGCCATGCCGGTGGCGGTCTCGGCGGGCGGCGGCGCCGCGGCCGGTGGCGCCTTCTATGTGATCGGCGGCCGCGACGCGAGCGGGACGCCACGGACGGACAATCAGCAGTATGTCGAGGTGCCGTGTGCCACGACGACGCCGCTGCCGACGGCGACCGAGCCCTCGATCCCGACTCCCCCCCCGGCCGCCACGGCCACGCGGACGGGGACCCCGACCCGCACGGCGACGCCCTGTGCGATCGCCTTCAGCGATGTGCATGCGACCGACTATTTCTACACCCCGGTGCAATATCTCTATTGCCACAATGTGATCTCCGGCTATAGCGACAACACGTTCCGGCCTTATAATTCGACCACGCGCGGGCAGCTCTGTAAGATCGTCGTCCTGGCCGTCGGCTTGCCGATCGTCACCCCTAGTGCCCAG
This sequence comes from Chloroflexia bacterium, assembly GCA_035310405.1. Classification (GTDB taxonomy): domain Bacteria; phylum Chloroflexota; class Chloroflexia; order QHBQ01; family JAICKM01; genus JAICKM01. The sequence goes on from DATGEF010000821.1 coordinate 15,891, forward strand.
CATTTCAGCGACGTGCCGCCGAGCAATCCTTTCTATCCCTATATCGAGACGGCCTATAGCCAGGGGCTCATCTCCGGTTATAGCGACGGCACTTTCCGCTGGGGGAATAATGTCACCCGCGGCCAGCTGTCGAAGATTGTCGTCGCCGCCCGCGGCTGGACGATCCTCACGCCCCCGGTGCCCGACTTCAGCGATGTGCCGCCGAGCAATCCTTTCTATGGCCCGATCGAAACCGCGGCCCATACCAGCCCGCCGATCATCTCCGGCTACAGCGACGGCACTTTCCATCCTTTCAGCGACAGCACCCGCGGGCAGATCGCCAAGATCGTCTATAATGCGCTCTTCGCCGTGCAGGTACTTCCGTCGGCGACGCCCGTGCCGCCGACCGCGACCCGGCCGCCGGCGACGAATACGCCGGTGCCGGCCACCAGCACCCCGCTGCCGGGCCCGACCAATACCGCCGGCCCGACCAATACCGTCGGCCCGACGAACACGCCGTTGCCGACCAGCACATCACGGCCGACGAATACCGCAACCCCCTCGGCGACCGTGACGGCCACGCGCACCGCGACGGCCACGCGCACCGCGACGGTCACCCGCACGCCGACCAATACCCCCTCGCCGACGATTACGCCGACGGCCAGCGTCACGACCACGCCGTTACCCCCGCCCCTGATCACCGGGTTCCAGCCGCCGACCGTCGAGCAGTACGACACGGAGACCCAGATCAACCTGACGGGCAACTGGTTCGGGCTACAGCGCGGGGCCGGGCAGGTCATCGTCAACGGGGTGGCGGCCACGATCGATACCTGGGCCAACAGCCTGATCCAGTTCCATATCGACGTGAACACGCCGCCGGCGAATCCGACGCACGTCCGCCTGATCCGCGACGATGGCCTGTTCGTCGACAGCACCCTGCTGACGGTGATCCCGCGCCAGCATCCCTATGTCTTCTCTTACTCGCCGAATAGCGTCCACCAGGGGGATACCACGACCGTCGTGACGATCAGCGGCATCCAATTCGGGACGGCGGGCACCGTCACGCTGATCGGCAGCTACCAGGCGACGATTGTCAGCTGGAGCAACACCCAGATCCAGTTCCGGCTCGCGCCCGGCACCCCGGCGTCGAGTCCGATCAGCGTCGTCATTAACTCGCAGCAAAACGGCAGCTACAAAGAATATGGCCTGTTCTCGGTGCTCCCGTGAGCGGCGGGCGCCGGGGGGAGCGGACCGGCCGGTAAAGGAGGCGCCGCATGGCGCTAGATGAGGCGACCTCCTGGCGCGACCAGGGCATCGCCGCGGCGCGGGCCGGGCAGACCGCCACCGCCCGCGCGGCGCTGGAACAGGCCGTGCGGGCGAATCCGCAGGATGCCGAAGCCTGGTTCTGGCTCGCCGCAGTGCAGCGCGATCCTCAGCAAGCCCTCGCGGCCCTGGAGCGCGTGCTGGCGCTGAATCCACACCACCCCCGCGCTCAGGCGGGCGTCGCCGCGATCCGCGCGCAACTGGGCGCCGGCGCCCCGCCGGCGCCGGCGCCCGCGCCTGCCGCCCCGCCACCGGCCTCAGGGCCGGTGGCGTCGCCCTTCGGGGGCATCGCCCCGGCGGCGGCTCCTTTCGCCCCCCGGTCCGCCTCCCTGGCCGCGCCGGCCGCCTCGCCTTTCGCGGCCGGGACGCCCGCCCCTTCGCCATTTGGGGCGGCCGCGCCCCCGGCCGCCGGGCTGGGGTCCGCGGCGCCGCCGCCTTTCCCCCCGCCTGTCGCGCCGGCCGCCGGCTGGCCGGCGGCCACCCCCGGTCCGGTCCCCGCGCCCGATCTCGCCCGCCTGGTTCAGCAGGGGATCGCGGCGGCCCAGGCGGGTCGCCGGGAGGAGGCGCGGACCACCTTGATGGCCGTGGTCGACCAGGACGAGCGCAACGAAGACGCCTGGTATTGGCTAAGCACCGTGGTCGACGACCCGCAGGACGTCGAGGTGGCTCTCGAAAATACGTTGCAGCTGAATCCCCACCACGCGGCGGCCGCCGCGGCCCTCCAGCGGCTCCAGACCCGGCCGCCGGTCGTCGCCCTGCCGATCCCGGTTTACACGCTGGACCCGCCCCCGGACCCCCCCCGCGGGGGCCGGGGCTGGGAGCTGGCTCCCCCGGCCGAGCCGGAGGATGGGCTCCGGCTGCCGACCTCTGCCTTGCGGCGGGGAGAGCCGGTCCCCGAGCCGCCGGCGCTGCCCCCCAACGCCGACGAAGAATATCTGGGCCTGCTGGGCCAGGTCATGGGCAAACGCTTCCGCATTTTGACCCTCTTCCCCACGGGCGGCACGATCTTGCTGCTGGCGACCGATATGAAGAACGGCAACTACGTCCTGATGCGCCCCGAGACCGCGACGACCAGCAAAGCGGCGAAAGCGGCGGTGCGCCGGGGCTTCGAGCATGCCGGGAAGCCCTATGTGGTCACCAATATCGGCTTGAGCGGCATCAGCATCCGTGTCTTGTTGCGCGCCGTGGGCCGCTTCCCGGCGCCCCAGGCCGTCGACTATGGCTTGCGCCTGATCCGGCAAGCGCGCGGCGGGCGGACCTCGCTCCTGGATCGCCGCTCCTGGAGCCCCGATCAGCTGGTCATCGATCAGGATGGGGCCCTCGACATCCGGGCGCGTGACCGGCCCGCGGACGTGCCCCCGCCCCTGCCCGCGGAGCTTTCCCCGCCCGAGCACCAGCAGGGGGCGGCGCTGGACGAGCGGTCGGACGTCTACCTGGTCGGCGCCTTGATCTACTATCTCTTCACCAATAGTCCCCCGCCGGCCCATGTCCCCACACCGCGGGCCGAAGCCCCGGCGGGGCCGGCCAAGAAAGCCCCGCCGCCCCGCCTGGTTGCCCAATTCCGCGACGCGCCGGATCTTCCCCCGTACCTGGCCGGCGTGATCGCCCGGGCGCTGCAGCCGGACCCCGCGGCGCGTTACCCGGATCTCGCGGCGCTGGAGCACGTCCTGGCCCCGATCTATGTCGAATTACTGAAAGAAGAGAAGATCCGCAGCCTGGAGCCGAGCAGCCTGGTCCGCGCGCTCGCCCCGGCCATCGCCGGCCTGGCGGTCGTGGCCCTGTTGCTGGTCGGCGGCATCGCGCTGAGCCACCGGCCCGGTCCCGTCTACGCCATCACCCCCACGAGCTACCTCCATCTGCTCGCGCAGACGCCCGAACCGACGTCCACCAGCACCCTGACGCCCGATGTGGCGGCCAGCCCGACCGTGGATATCTTTGCCCGCAGCAGCACGATCGATCACCTGACCATCAACCAGATCGACGCGCGCCGCGCGCCGCAGATTGTCGTCTATTTTAGCGTCGTCAGCCAGGATAATCGCCCGGTGGGCGGCCTGACCAAAGACGATTTCACTCTGGAGCATGATGGGGTGCCGGTGACCGACTACCAGGTGGTCAACGTCAGCGACACGAACGAGGCCATGTCGGCCATCCTCGTGCTCGATATCAGCGGCAGTATGCAGGGAACGCCGATCAACGAGGCCAAGAATGCCCTGAAGCAGTTCATCGGCCTCTTCACGCCGGGCGATCAGATGGGCCTGATGACCTTTAACGACAAAGTAAAGGTCCTGCATGATCTGACGGTCAGCCGCAATGCGGTGCTCGGCGAGGTCGACGGCATCCAGGCTTTTGGGGATACCGCGCTGTACGATGCCTTGTATGCCGCCGTCGCCCGGGCGGGCAAAGAAGGCGGCCGCACCGTCGTGGTTCTGCTCAGCGACGGCAAGGACACCGCCAGCACCCAGTACAAGCGCGCCGATGTCGTCCAGCTGAGTAAGCTGTACAGTGTGCCCATCCATATCGTCGGCCTGAACGACTCGGCAGACTATGATGCCCCTACGCTCCAGTATATCGCCGCGCATACCGGCGGCGAGCTGCTGCAATCGCCCGACCCGCTGCAGCTCTCCGACCTCTATACCCGCCTGGCGTATCAGATCAAGGGCCAGTACCGGCTCGTCTTTACCGGCGCCGCCCTCGGCGCCGATCACGAAGTCAGGATCGAGACGAAAGCCGGCGACCAGTTTGTCTTCGACGCCAAAACCTACAGCGTGAAGTGACTCCTGCTCCTCTGCCCCAGCCTCGTCCCCCCTGGCTCCCGGTGCTAGTGCGGCCTCAAGCGACCCCTTGGGTGATGAGGAGTGAGCACCCCCAGGTGCGAACGCGGGTGGGGCAGCGTTCGCACCTGGGGGTGCTCACTCCTCGCTCAGCGATGGCCCACGGGGTGGCTGGCACTTGCACTAGGGGGTCGGCGTGCTGGACACCCCGCATAGCGCGCTCCCTGTAATCGACAGATCGACGATCTTGGCGATTTGCCCCCGGGTGGCGGATGCGGCCGGGCGGAAGTAGGGCCGCTGGCCGCTGTCGCAGGGCTCGCCCACGCCACCGCAGGTATAGCCGGAGATGATGCCGTGGCAGAATGCCGTCTCCACGAACTCATAGAAGGCCGTGTTGGGCACGACATCCTCGAAGCTCGGCGTCACTGGGTTGACCAGCGCCCAGCCGGCGGCGACGACATCGATCTTGCTCAACTGGCCGCGCGTGACGTTGGTGTAGGGGCGGAAGTACGGGCGATTCTGGCTGTCGCAGGGCTCACCCGGGCCGCCGCAGGTGTAGCCCGAGACGATGGCGTCGGCGGCGGCCGTCTCGATGACGGCGAAGAAGGGATGGCTCGGCGGCACGTCGGCGAAGGTGTAGGCGCCGCCGGGCGGCGTGACGATCGGCCGGGCGAAGCCGAGGACGACGATCTTGACCATCTGGGCCCGCGTCGTCTGGTTGTACGGGCGGAAGCTGAAGGTGCCGTCGCCGTTGGCGTAGCCGCTGATCACGCCATGGCAGGCCAGATATTGCACCGGGGTGTAGAAGTAGTCCGTGGGGTGGACATCGGTGAAGCTAAGGGTGCAGATCGTCGGCGTCGCCGTCGGCAGGCCGCTGGTGGCGGTCGCGGTGGCCACCGGCCGGGTCGCCGCGGGTGTGCTGGTGGTCGTGCCGGTCGCGGTCACTTGTGGTGTCGGGGTGGTGCTCGGCACGGGGGTGGGCGGGGCGGGAACAAACGTGCCGCGATTGACATAGAAATCCTGCACGCGCCCCGCCCGTGTGTCGATCCAACTCGGCAACACGTAATCCGGCCCGTAGACCAGGCTTGTATAATCGCCCATGTCGCCGTTGCCGTCGCCGTTGTACCGCGCAACGGCGCTGTTCAAGCTGGTGTTGATACGGCTATTGGCGCTCCAGGTCAGGCCACCATCTGTCGATTCCGTGTAATACCGATCGTACAGAAGATGATTCGGATCGTCGCGGCGATCGTTCCAGGTAACGCCGACGCGGCCATCCGGACCTGTGGCGATGCTCGGCGCCCATTGATCGATCCCGTTGCCCTGCGCATCGTCGTTGAGGCGGATGGGCGCACTCCAGGTCACCCCGGCATCGGTGCTTCGACTAAACGCTACATCGGCATGCCGCCCGATATGCCCATAAATGGTGAAATCCGTTTCCCAGCGCCCATCATTCCACACCGCATACACTGTGCGTGGATCGGATGCGGAGATGGCAATGGCAGGATCGTTGTTGATGACCACCCCATCGGCGCTGCTGCCTCCTAGCAACAGGAGCTCATGACCCTCCGCATCCAAGCCGCCGATTGCGGTGATCGGCCCGCCCGTGATCGCCTGGTCCGTGCCCCACGTGACCCCACCATCGGTACTGCGATCGAGATATAGGTTGGTGTCATTGGCCCCAAAAGCCGTGTAAATGCTGCCGTCGCCGGCCACCTGGATCGACGGTTGCTCGCCCGCCTCGTTTCCGACATCGGACACCGGCACATCCTGGCTCCAGGTGCGTCCCGCATCGCGGGAATAACGCAGCCAGATCCCCTGAGGGCCCGTGGTGAAATAGCGCCAGGCCACATACAAGCTGCCGGCAAAGGAGCCGCTTGGTCGGGCATCGATCGCGAGGTGCGCCTGATTGCGGTATTGGGAATAATCGCTGAGTACTATCGGGACCGGCCAGCTCCAGGTGCTGCCTGTCGTAGTGGTCAATACCACGTAACCCGTAGCTGTCGGGCCCAGGATCTGGCTGACGAGGTAGGCCGTGCTTTGGCGGTCAAAGCCGACGCTGGTATTGCCGGAGGCCATCGTGTTGGAAATCCACGTAGCGTAGAAGCGGTCTCCGGTCCAGGTACGCCCGGCATCGCTGCTGAGTGCATAGCCGCTGGTGACGCCATTGAAGCCGTAGCTATCGTACCCGGCCAGCACTCTGTCCGGATTGGTGGGATCAACCGCCAGCGCGTAATTCACCTGCGCATCGGGCGTGGTCGTAAACACTGGACTCACGCGAATATCGGTTCCCCAGGTCGGCGGTGCCCCCGGCGTAAGCGGTGCAGCGCGGCTGATTGGCTGTTCGATGATGACAACCAGAGTTAAGGCCAGGAGTAGTACGCTCAGCCCCCCTAGCGCACGTGCCGGAAAGTTGCTCATGATCGAGAAGCTCCTTCTGAAGAGGTTAACGAAACTGAATGGCCGGGCGGCGGCGATAACCGCTGGCCTATCATGCGGACGTAAGCCTCGGTGCAACGGGTGGACCGCTCTGATCGAGGCCGGAAATAGCTTTCGCATTATAGACACTGCTTTGGACATATGTCAACCGTTAAGCCCTGAGGGTCAGGCTGCATTTGGTTGGACTTTCTTTGGAGATTATGCGATACTAGCCGAAAGGAGGAGTGTCTCATGCCCCCGACCCGCGCGGTCCAGTTACGCGCGTTACCCCCCGCCGAACCCGCCGAACTCACGCGCTGGAGTAAAGCCACCAGCGCCCGACCCGATCTCGTCCAGCGGGCGCGGGCCCGCTGGACCCGGGCAGACGGCGCCACCTTCGCCGCTGCTGCCCGCGTCGGCGCCGATGCCTCGCACTCGGCCATCCCCGCCCTCATCACCCGCTTTAACCGCCGGGGCTTGGCCGTGCTGCGTTAGCGCTTACGGCAGACCCCTCGTTGCCCACCAGGGGCGAGGGGTCTGCTGGTTGGCGGCGCTTGCCTACCTACCGGCCACCAGGAGATCCGATGCCGCAGGAGCGAGATGACTACGCCGAAGATCCCGACCCCCCGCCCCCTGTGGGCGGCAGCGCCGGGCGCCCGGGGGGCGGCTGGGGCGCGCGCCAGATGCGCCTGGCTATGCTGCTCGGCCTGCTGGGCCTGATCGCTCTGGGCGTGGTGCTGGCCTCCGCCTGGATCACGAGCGCCACCAGTAACCTCGACACGCGGGTGGCGCTGACCCAAACCGCCGCCGAGAAGCGGATCGCGCCCGTGCCCATGACGGTGCCGCCGACACGGGTGCTCACGCCCCTGCCGCCTCTACGCTGAGCTGATAAGGAACGCTAAACTTGAGCTATAAACCCTGGCCCCTGCGCCGCCGCGGTGCAGCCCTATTGGTGCTACTCGCGGCGGCCACCGCCTGCGGCCCGGACACCCCGACCCCGCGGCCCGTGGCGCCGACGGCGACTCTGCCGCCCCCCACTGTGGCGGCCCTGGTGACCGCGCCGCCCGGCGCCGCCACCAGCACAATCGTGCCGGCGACCACGGTCCCGGCCGCGACGGCGACCGCCGCGATCATCCCGCCCACCACGGCGCCTTCGGCGTCCGGGGCGATCACCTTCCAGATCTTCGGCGAAGAGCCCGAGTCGGCGCCCTTCGATCAACTGGTCGCGGCCTATGGCTCGGCCCATCCGCAGGTCACGGTCAACCTGAACCTCATTCCCGATCAAGCGGACTACCAGACCAAGCTCGCCGCCGCCTTCACCGCCGGCAACCCCCCCGATGTCTTCCTGGTGCCCTATGAGCGCTTTGGCCCGCTCGCCGACAAAGCCGTCGTCGAGCCGATCGGGCCCTGGCTCAGCCGCAGCCCTACCTTGCACGCCACTGACTTCTACACGGTGCCGCTCGCCGCCTTCACCACGAACGGGCAGCTTCAGTGCCTGCCGCTCACCATGTCCAGCACGACTATCTTCTATAACCAAACCTTGTTCGCCCAATATCACGTGCCGCTGCCCAGCGCCACCTGGACCTGGCAGGACTTCCTGGCGGATGCCCAGGCCCTGACCAAGCCGGGCGGCATCTTCGGGCTCGGCGTCGAGCCCCAGCTGGACCGCCTGGCGCCGTTTATCTGGCAGAACGGCGGCGACCTGGTCGACAATCCTGATTACCCCAGCAAGCTGACGCTGGAGACCCCTGCGGCCCACGAAGCGATCCAGTACTTCATCAACCTGAGCACGGCCTACCGTGTCGTGCCGAGCGAGGCCGAGCTGCAGGGCCAGGACCTGGAGGCGCGCTGGGATGACGGCAAGCTGGCCATGCTGATCGGCGCCCGCTCGGACACGGCGCGCTTCCGGGCCAGCCAGGGCTTCACCTGGGACGTCGCACCCCCGCCCGGCAACAAAACGCGGGCCACGGCGCTGCAGAGCGAGGCCTACTGCATCGCGGCGGCGTCGAAAAACAAGGCCGCGGCCTGGGACTTCATCCAGTTTGCGGCCGGCCCGGCGGGCCAGACGCTGCTGGCGCGGGCGGGCCGGGTAGTGCCCACGCTGCCAAGCGTGGCGACCTCTCCGGCGTTTCTCGATCCGACCCAGGCTCCGGCCAACAGCAAGATGTACCTGGACATCCTGCCGGCGATCCGGCGGCTGCCGGCGAGCGCCGCCTGGCCGGCCGTCGACGCCGCGGTCAACGCGGAGCTGGACCGCGGCTTCCACAACGAGCTGACCGTCGACCAGACGATCACCCAGATGACGCAGCAGGGCAACCGCGCCCTCACCGCCGGCACCAAGTAGGCGCCGGCCGGGTGGAGTCGCAGGTCGAAGATCGACGCCGGGATTACCGCTCCCGCCGGCTCCGTCGCTCCAACGACTCCAGGAAAAAAGGCTGTGCCAGCAGGAACACAGCCACCAGGGGCACCGTGATAACGACTGATCCGGCCAGTAACAGGGGCCAGTTGGTGGGATCGAGCTGCTCCAGGTAGGCCAGCCCGACCGACAGCGTATATTTCTCGCTGCTCTGGATATAAAGCAACGGCTCCGTGAACTCCTGCCAGTAAAAAACAAATGTCAGCACGCCGACGGCGGCAAAGGCGGCCCGCGTCGCCGGGATGCCGATCGCCCACCAGGTGCGCAAGGCGCCCGCGCCGTCCAGCTGCGCGGCCGCCCAGGTATCGGGCGAGATGCGGCGGAAGGTCCAGTAGAAGACCAGGACATAGAGCGGTGTGGTCCCCAGCAGGCTGGGCGCCGCCAGCGCGAAGGGGGTATCGAGCAGGCCCGCCAGCTTATAGAGGATGAACCGGCTGACCCAGAGCGCCGTTTCGGGCAACAAGAGCAAAAGCAGCGCCCCGGCGACGATCCGCCCCGCGAGCCGGCCCGGCAGCTGGGCCAGGGCAAACCCGGCCCACGAGGCGACGAGCAGCGTGACGGGCACGGCCAGGGCTTCGACCACCAGCGTGTTTACGGCATAGCGGCCCAGGTCGACGATCTGGAAAACCGCGGCATAGTTCTCCCAGGCCAGCGGCTGCGG
>DATGEF010000822.1:0-17043 GCA_035310405.1 Chloroflexia bacterium
GAGACCAGGAAGGAGACCGCGTTGATGCCAAAGGCCACCCACTGGTTGCCGGCGCCGACCAGCGCGAACGTGGTGCCGGCCAGCGCCGGGCCGATGAGCGTCGAGAGCATTTGCGAGGTCTGGGCCAGGGCGTTCGCGGCCGTCAGCTGCTCGGGCGGCACCAGGGTCGGGATGAGGGCGCCTTTGGCCGGGTTGAAGAGGGTGCCGAACGCGGCCAGCGCGAAGGCCAGCGCATAGACCAGCCAGAGGTTCTGGGCCAGAAAGGCGGGGATCAGGGCCAGCGTCAGCCCCGCCCGGATCAGATCTGACCCGATCATCGTGTGGCGGCGGTCCCAGCGGTCGACGAAGACGCCGGCCAGCACGCCGAAGACGAGCCGCGGCAGGGTGATCGCGATCATCAGCCCGGACACCGCCCGCGTGGTGCTCGCCGCCTCGGGGGAGAAGCCGCTGACCACCACCATCAGCGCCAGGAAGGCAAAATAGTCGCCGATCTGCGAGATCACCTGCCCCAGCCAGAGGTTGCGAAAGCCGGCATAGCGCAAGACGGTGGCGAAATTCGCGCGCTCAGGCGCCGGCGGCGCGGGAGGTGGTTCTGGGCCGGTGAGCGCGATGGGCTCACTCTCTAATACACGGGTCATCGATCGACTGCCTCACTGCTTGCTGATTATCCACGGGTCGCCGGCTCCAGTATAGGCGATTCTTGCAGCCCGTGCCAAGCCCAGTCGGATTTTGGATTGGGGATTTTGGATTTTGGATTGGAGACGACGAGTGGGCAGTCGGTAGGGACCAGTACATTCGCTTGCCTCCTGCCCCGCGTCTGTTAGGAGCCGGCTCTGTTCCGCGATGGGGGCGCGCCTCGTGTCATCCTGTTGCTGCGGGCCCAGAAACGCCAGATCCCGGGCCGGCTCCGATCCATTATCTACATGGCTGGGGGTGCTCGGCAGGATTTTGCCCAGGCGCCCCGGGACTCTCCTAGCCGTACTGGGGTGTGATCATGCACTGTAGGGGCGAGGCATGCCTCGCCCGGGGTGGGGAGCGGGCATCCATGGCGCCCAGCACCTGGGCGCGGAAGCCGCTGCGGACCAGCCGATCCGCGCCCCACCGCGGGCGAGGCATGCCTCGCCCCTACTCGATCCCCGGCTCCCGGCCCCCTTCCGGAGCAGACAGCGGCACAGCACCGGCGCCGCCCTCGGGCAGGCCGCCGCCGGTGCAAAATCCTGCCGAACACCCCATGGCTGGCATGATTTCGCGAATTAGTGTATAATGGACACCATTATACGATTCTATGGCTAGCAGTCAGTCGTCAGCGGTCAGCAGGGTGCCCCGCCCCGCTGCGCAGTCAGCAGCAGCGGAACGGGCCCCCGCTGGACTCCGACCCTTATTGCTGACCGCTGACCGCTGACCGCTCACGTTCGATACAGGAGGCCCGCCGATGTCCCTCGACTCCCCCGATCGCCTGGCCCGTGCCCAGTGCTCCCTGGAAGGGCTGTCCGTCGGCGATGCCTTTGGCGAGCGTTTCTTCGCCGCCAGCTTCCTGGTGGCCCAGTTGGCGGCGCAGCGCCAATTGCCGGTCCCGCCCTGGCGCTGGACCGACGATACAGCCATGGCGATCGCGATCGTGGCGACCCTACGTGCGGATGCCGGGATCGATCCCGACCGCCTGGCCGTCCGCTTTGCGGACGCCTATTCCGAGGAGCCGCTACGGGGCTATGCCGAGGGTATGCACCGGCTGCTGCCCGCGATCCGATCCGGCGCCCCCTGGCGATCCGCGGCCGGGCAGCTGTTCGGGGGGCAGGGCTCGTATGGCAATGGGGCGGCCATGCGGGTGGCGCCCCTCGGCGGCTACTTCGCCGACGATCTGCCGGCGGTGGTCGAGCACGCCCGGCGCTCGACGGTGGTGACCCATGCCCACCCGGAAGGCGTGGCCGGCGCCATTGCCGTCGCGGTCGCCGCCGCGCTGGCCTGGCAGGCCGGGCAAGGGACTGCCCGGCCTGCCGCGGCGGCTTGGCTGGAAGCCATCGTCGCCCTGGTGCCGCCCAGCGAGGTGCGATCGCGCCTGCTCGTCGCTCAGCGCCGGGGAGCCGTGACGCCGGCGCGCGCCGCGGTGGCGCTGGGCAACGGCAGCCGGGTGAGCGCGCAGGACACAGTCCCTTTCGCCCTCTGGTGTGCGGCCCACTACCTCGACAGTTATGAGGATGCCCTCTGGGCCGCGGTCAGTGTGGGCGGCGATATCGACACCAACGGCGCGATCGTGGGCGGGATTGTCGCCCTCTATACCGGAGTCGCCGGCATCCCGGAGGAGTGGCGCGCCAGTCGTGAGCCCTTGCCCCCCCTGGATGCGGCCGGGGCCGATGCGGACTCCCCGGAAACGGTTACGCTCTTCCGGCCGGTGGGCCCGCAGGAACTGGCGCTGATCCGCGCGAGCGGCTACCGGGCCTTCCCTCCCCGCTTGCCCGCCCAGCCCATTTTCTACCCGGTGCGCAACCTGGAGTACGCCTGCCAGATCGCCCGTGACTGGAACGTGAAGGCGTCCGGCGCGGGTTATGTGACCCGCTTCCAGGTCCGCGCCGCCTTCCTACGCCGCTACCCGGTGCAGGTGGTGGGCGGCACGATCCACGCCGAGCACTGGATCCCGGCCGAAGACCTGGCCGCGCTGAACCAGAATCTGGTGGGCCCCATCGAGGTCGTGGCCACATTCGGCTGACAGCCTCAGCGGCTCTGGTCCGTCTCATTTATAGCGAGTACGGGGGTGCCGGGCCGGTGGAGCTCCCCGCTGATCATGCCCAGCACGATCAGGCCACAGCCGGCCCAGGCGACCGCCGTGAGCGGTTCGCCGGCCCAGAAGCCGAATAGCCCGGCGAAGACCGGCTCCAGCGCGTAGATCAACGCCGCCCGGGTGCTGGTCGTGAACTGCTGCACGCTGTTGATCACGGCGAACGCGAACGCGGTGGCGAGGCAGCCCAGGAACAGCGCCGCGAGCCAGACCGGGGCCGGGGGCAGCACCAGCGGCTCCCCGTGCAACGGCGCGGCCAGCGCACTCAGCCCGGCGGTGGTCGCCACCTGCACCCAGGCCAGGTTCAGGGCGTCGACCTCGGGGGCCCAGCGGCTAATGGCGACAATCTGCGCCGCGAAGCAGACGGCACAGCCCAGCCCCAGCGCCTCGCCGGGCCCGACCTGCACCGCGAGGCCGGTGCCCAGCGACAGCAGCCCGAGCCCCATCGTCGCCAGCAGGGTACCCACCACCGCTTGCACCGGCGGGCGTTGGCCCAGCACCCCCCACGCCAGGATCGGCACCATCGCCACGCTCAGCCCGGTGAGGAAGCCGACTTTGGCGCTCGTCGTCAGTTGCAGGGCCAGGGTTTGCAGCGCGTAGCCGCCGAAGAGGAACAGGCCAATGACCCCGCCGGTGCCCAGTTCCCGCCGGGTCAGCCGGGCCAGCCGGCGCGGGAAAGTCAGGCCCAGGGCCAGCGTGCCAATCAGGAAGCGCAGGGCCAGGAAGCTGAACGGGCCGGTCAGCCGGACGCTGTCCTGGACCAGGAGGAAGGTGCCGCCCCAGATCAAGGTCACCAACCCGAGAATCAGATCCGCCTGCCAGCGCGGCCGGTGCGCCAATGGGGTGCGCATATACCGGTCCCCGCCCTCTAGATTCCAGCTTTTGGGCCGCACCGGGCGACTTCTGCGTTATTCACGTGGCATGATGGACGTACATCGACTGGATCCCGACGCGCCCCGGCCCCGTCAGCAGCGCGAACCACAGCGTACGGGTACCGAAGAACCCCGTCCCAATCTGGCGGAAATGCCCGTTGAGTTGGACGCTGGCGTCTTTATACAGAAAGGCGCCTGGTTCCAGCAGCAGCGGTTCGCCCGGCGCTAACGTGCGCTCGAAGATATTGCCGTAGCCGTGCAGAATCAACAGGCCGGTCTCGCCCCCGGTCATGAAGCGATCCACATACATCCCGGTCCCCCCCCCGCCGAAGCTGACCAAGCCATTGACGCGTGAGTATGAATATTGAATGTGGTGGCTGGCGACCAGAAAGGCGTGTTCCCGCACGTCCAGGACCATGCCCGGATGCAACGGTAGCACGACGAGTTCCCCGGTATCATCGCGGCTAAAGGCGAGGCGTCCGGGCCCTTGGGCCACCGTCACAATCACCGGCATGCCGGCCATCAGGCGCTTGAACATGCCCGTCAGTGGGAGGGCTGTCAGATTCACCTGATGGTCTAACCACAATAAGGTGTGATGCTCGAAGTATACGCCATCGCCGGCCGCCAGGCGCATCTCCGCCACCGGCACGATTTCACCCTCTACCTGACAGGTACTCTCCCCGAAGTGGATCTCGGTCATATCCTTGATGCGCGGCGCCTCTTTCCACCCGGATGCGCTGATCAGGTTGCGGATGTTCAACGGCGCCCCGCAGGCCCAGCAGGAGAGTGACTCCGACGGGTTCTGCCCCTGGCACCACTCGCAAACAATCCGTCGTACCGTCTGCATGGCTGCTTACTCCTCGTGGTGTGGGCCCGCCTATCTGCGCGTGCCTAGGACTGCTGGTGGCGGCATAACCACGGGCCGCCAGCACCGCCGGCCCCGGCGGCCGCGCCTCCCCGGCGCGCCGTTTACCACCGCGCCGGGGTGGTACATCCTGGGAAGATGTCATTGCTGGTGAACTTGGAGCTTCTCAGACTCGCCAGGGGGTCTGCATGCTTTCCGGGGCTACCAGGCTCGCCAGGGGGCTCCCGCCGATGTTAGCATATATATCGGCCCCCTGTCAATGTAGCGGCCTGCCCGCGCCGCACGGGGGCCACCGCGCTCCCCACCGCGGCACGGCACGCCGTGCCCCTACAACTGCCAAACGCTGCGGCGCACCCGCGCCGCATTCGCGCCTTGACGGCATCCCCAGTTTGTGCTATATAGGCTCTAATCACATCCTGCAAGCAGGATTCCCATAGTTGTGAAACCGCTAGTGCGGTCTTGCAACCGACCAACGGCCCACTTTAACCTACGCCCGTTGACGCACCAACTAGGCGGGCGCTTGCACTACGATCCACCTGAGGCTTGCGCCTCAGGGCGAAGGAGTAGCACTTTAAGAGTGACGCTAATGTTCCCAACCTCGTCCTGATGGAGGACGAGGTCTTTTTGTTTACGTGAGCGGTCAGCGGTCAGCGGTCAGCAATAAGGAATCGGAATACAGGCGCAGAGTGTTGGTGTAGGCGACCCTTTCCACCGTTACTGACCGCTGACCGCTGACCGCTGACCGCTAACAAAACGAAGGAGACTCTCCGATGGATCAGGCGCGCTTGGCGCAGATGCAAGCGGCGTTGCGCACAGCCGGGATCGACGGCTGGCTCTTTTATGACTTCCGCCGCAACAACCCGATCGCCTATACCGTGCTCGGCGTCAACCCGGAACAGACGTTCACCCGGCGCTGGTACTACTTCGTGCCCGCGCAGGGTGACCCCGCCCGCCTGGTCAGCGCCCTGGAGGCGGGCAATCTCGACGGCCTGCCCGGGCCGAAGATCGTCTACCAGACCCGCCAGGACCTGGCCGCCGGGTTGGCCCAACTGCTGGCCGGCCACACCCGCCTGGCCATGGAATACTCGCCCCTGGGCGCGCTGCCGATCGTCTCGCGGGTCGACGCGGGCACCGTCGACTACCTGCGCGCCCAGGGCAAAGAGGTCGTCAGCTCGGCCGATATCGTCCAGGCCTTCGAGGCGACCTGGTCCGCGGACGCGCTGGCCACCCACCTGGCGGCTGAGCAGCGCCTGGCGACCATCCTGCGGGAGACGTTGGCCCAGATCCGCACGGCCCTGGCCCGGGGCGAGAGTCTCACCGAGTATGGCGTGCAGCAGGAGATGCTCGCCCGCTACCGCCAGCACGATCTCTTCTGTGACCATGGCCCGATCGTCGCCAGCGGCCCGAACAGCGGCAACCCGCATTACGAGCCGGCGCCGGACGGCGGCCGGCCGGTCGCCGCGGGCGATCTCTTGCTGATCGACTGGTGGGGCAAGCTGCGCCAGCCGGGGGCGGTCTACGCCGACTATACCTGGGTCGGCTTCCTGGGATCGGAGGTCCCGGCCCGTTACGGTGCGGTCTTTGACGTCGTCTGCGGCGCCCGGGATGCGGCGATCGCCTTGGTCCGCCGCCAGGTGCAGGCCGGCACCCCGCTCCAGGGCTGGGAAGTCGACGACGTGGCCCGCGCCTACATCACGGAGCGCGGCTATGGGCCCGCCTTTGTCCACCGCACCGGCCACAACATCGGCCAGGAGACCCACGGCAATGGCGCGAACCTCGACAACTTCGAGACCCAGGACACGCGCCGCCTCCTGCCGCACACCTGCTTCTCCATCGAGCCGGGCATTTACCTGCCCGAGTTCGGCATCCGCAGCGAGGTCAACGTCGTCGTCCAGGATGGCGATATCCTGGTTACCGGCCGCCCGATCCAGCAGGCGCTGCCGGCGGTGCTGGCCGAGTGAGCCCGCGATTCGTGAGCGCAGCCGCGTGATCTCCCCCGGCAGCCCCGACGCGGCCCTCATCGCGGCCGGCAAGGGCCAGGACACCGAGCTGGCGCCGGAGAGCGCTTTCCAGGCCGACCTGGCCGAGGCCCTGGTCGCCTTCGCCAACGCGGGCGCGGCGGCCACGGTCTTCGTCGGCGTGCAGGACCGGCCGCCCACCGTCCGCGGCGTGGCCGACGTGCCCGCCGTCGTCAGCCGGCTCTGGGCGGCGGCGCGCCAGGTCAGCCCGCCGCTGCACGACTGGCTGCGGGTCGATGTGGTGCCCGTGGCGGAGAAAACGGTGGTCGCCGCGCGGCTGGCCGCCCAGGCCCCCGGCGTGTACCATGTCGGCGGGCGTTACCTGGTGCGGCGGGGCGCGCAGAACCTGCCCCTGACCCCCCGCGAGCTCGTGCGCATGCTGCACGAGCGCGGCATCGCCGCCTACGAAGACAGCCCGGTCCCCGGCGCGGGCTGGCCCGATCTCGACCCAGCGCGCCTCGCCTGGTACCTGGCCCGCCGGGCCGCCAGCCGCCTCTCGCCCCTGGACGATCTGCCCCCGGACGAGTTGCTGGCCAAGCTCGGCCTGCGCACCCCAGAGGGGGCGCCCACCGTGGCCGCGATCCTCTTCTTCGGGCGGGAGCCGCAACGCTTCTTCCCGCAGATGATCATCCGCTGCGCCCGTTTCCCCGGCGATTGGCCCGGCGACTTCCTGGACCAGGCCGAGATCGGCGGCACGGTGCCCGAGATGATCGAGGCGGCCTACGCCTTCGTCAGCCGCCACACGCCGCACCCCGCCCAGATCAGCGGCCTGATCCGCCAGGAGAGCGCGAGCTATCCCCCGGTCGCCGTGCGCGAGGCGATCGCCAACGCGGTCGTCCACCGCGACCTGTCGATCACGGCGGCCGTGATCCGGGTCTTCGTCTTCGACCGCCATCTGGAGATCGACTCGCCCGGCGGCCTGCTGCCGGGGCTGACCGTCGAGAACATGGCGCGCGCGACGATCTTGCGCAACAAGAAGCTGGCCGAGTTGCTGTATCATACCGGGTTTATCGAGCGCCAGGGCACGGGCATCCGCCGCATGCAGCGCGCCATGCGCCAGGCCGGCCTGCCCGAGCCGCGCCTCGAAGACTCGGGGCAGTCGCTCTTCGTCGCGCTGGAGCTGGCGCCCGAGGCCGGTAGCGCCCCCGTGCGGGCCATGACGGCCGCCGCACCCGAGTCCGGCCCGGCTCCCCCGCCCGCCGGGGCCGGCACAGCGGGGGAGCCCGCCGCCGTGCCGGCCCGGGAGACGATCGAGCGCCTGAACATCCGCCAGCGCCGGCTGCTGACGCTGCTGCACGACCGGGGCGGCATCACGCGGGTCGAGTACGAGGCTCTCTTCCATGTGGGCACGCGCACGGCCAAGCGGGACCTCAAAGGCTTACTGGACGCCGGCCTGATCGCGCACCGGGGCTCGTCGACGGCCAGCTACTATGTGCTGGGCGGGGAGCGGCGATGAGTGGGATCGGCTTTTTGAGCGCGCGCGAGCGGGACACGCTGCGGGCGGTCTGCGACACCTTCGTGCCGCGCCTCGCCCCGCCACCCGGCACGCGGGATGCGGCGGTGGTCGCCTACTGGCAGCGCAACGCCGGGGATCTCGACGTGGCCACGGCGGTGGAGGAGACGCTCGGGCTGGAGATGACGCCCACGCAGCAGCGGCAGATCAAGCTGGCCCTGGGGCTGTTGGCCCGGCCGGCCGCGATGCACCTGCTGACCGGGCGCGGCACGCCGTTTGCCGCGCGCAGCCTGCTGGGCCGCGAGATCGTGCTGCGCGGCTGGGCCACGAGCCCGCTGCCGCCGCTGCGCCAGGCGTATACGGCGTTCAAGCGCCTGACCGGCTTCCATTTCTTTGCCCATGCCGCGCCCGACGGCGCGAACCCCAATGCCACCCTGCTCGGCTACCCCGGGATCACGCTGCCGCCCCCGGCGCCCTCCGCCAACCCGGCGCACCCGCTCACGCCCCGGACGATCGACCGGGACACGACGCTGGACGCCGACGTCTGCGTGATCGGCTCCGGTGCGGGCGGCGGGGTGGCGGCGGCACTCCTGGCCCAGGCCGGCCGGCGCGTGATTGTCCTGGAGGCGGGCGGGTGGAACACCGAGGCCGACTTTGATGCCCAGGAGGAAAAGGGCTGGGAGCGGCTCTTCATGCGGCGGGGCGCCCTCGCCACCGCGGATGGCGGCATGCTCGTCATGGCCGGCCGGACGCTGGGCGGCGGGACGACGGTGAACTGGACCACGTCTTTCCGGCCGCCGCCGGCCCTCCTGGCCGAGTGGGCGACGCGGGCCGGCCTGCCGGAGCTCCTGGATCCGGCGCTCGGGGCGAGCTATGCCGCCGTCGAACAGCGCCTCCATATTCATGTCGCCGACACGCCGTTGAATGCGAACAACCGGGTGGTGCTGGAGGGCACCGCGGCGCTGGGCCTGCCGGGCGCCCGCAACCCCCGCAACGTGACCGTCTGCGGCTCCTGCGGCGTTTGCCACTTTGGCTGCCGTTGGGGCGCCAAGCAGGGCACCATGCGCACCTATCTGCAGGATGCGTTCGATGCGGGGGCCATGCTGATCCCCGACTGCTATGCCGACCGGGTGCTGCTGGAGGGCGGCCGGGCGGTCGGCGTCGTGGCCCATGTGCGCCGGCCGGTGCAGGAGCGCGACCCGGCCGCCCCGGCGCCCCGCCTGACCGTCCGCGCGCCGCTGGTGGTGGTGGCGGGGGGCGCCCTGGAGTCGCCGGCCCTGTTGCTGCGCTCCGGCCTGCGGCACTGGGCGATCGGCCGCCATCTCTACCTGCACCCGGCCACGGGCGTCCTCGGCGAGTTTGCCGCGCCGGTGGTCGCCTGGCAGGGCGCGATGCAGGCCGCCTATTCGGACGCGTTGGCCGATCTGAGCGGTGATGGCTATGGGGTGCGCCTGGAGGCCGTGCCGATCTACCCCGGCTTCGGCGCGATCGTCACCCCCTGGACGGGGGCGCGGGTGTTCCGGCAGCAGATGGGCCGGCTCGCGCACTATAGTGCCCTGCTGGTGCTCACCCGCGACCGCGTGCCGGGCCGGGTGGTGCTCGACGGCGCGGGCGCCCCGCAGCTGGTCTACCAGCCGAGCGCCGAGAGCCGCCGCTTGCTGTTGCGCGGCGTGCAGGTGGGCGCGCGGGTCGTCCTGGCCGCGGGAGCGCGCGAAGTGCGATCGCTCCAGACCCGTCCGGTTCGCTTGGCCGCGGGCGGCGATCCCGCGCGCTTCGACGCCGCCGTGGCCGCCGCCGGCACCGCGCCCCACCAGATGCTCGTCGGCAGTGCCCACCAGATGGGCACCTGCCGGATGGGTGCCGACCCGGCCCAGAGCGTGGTCGATTCGCGCTGTGCGGTCCACGGCGTGCCTGGACTCTATGTCTGCGACACCAGTATCTTTCCCGCCTCGTCCGGGGTCAACCCGATGCTCACGACGATGGGCCTCGTCCATTGGGCCCTGAGTCGTAGTCTCCGTTAGCGACCGGCCGCCCCCGCGAGGGGCGGCCGGTCGCTAACGGAGTCGTTAAGAACCTTTCTTGAAAACCACGCTAGCTGGAGGTTAGAACCATGGCTACAATTTGTATATGCTGCAAAGAGCGACCCGTACCTCCACCTCAGCTACGCCTAATGTCTAGTGAGTCCGGAGAACTATCCAAGAAACAATTGAAACTATGCAATCTCTGCCTGCGTGCTGGTTGCGATACGATAATACCATGCAAAGTAGCAAACCAGTTGGTTACTCAGCTGGGGCACTTCGAGGTGAGCGTTAACGCCTGGCAAACCACTCAGGAACTAGAACGACGCTGGGTGAATGGAGAATTCGGTAGCCATGCTGTCGATCGCAGCACCTGGATTAATATTACAGGCAGCTACTGGCGTAAGGAGATCAGTACGCCCCAGGGCATAGTGATCGCAGAGGTAGTTGAAGTCCCAATGCAGGACGGCTTTATCGCCCGCGCTCGTAAACCGGACATCGCCAGTGACTTTCTAATGAGTGGGGAATCATTTCCGCTGGCCGAAGCACAACGGGAAGGCGAAGAATTAGCGAAGAGGCTAACCAGGGACAACATAGGAGCCGCGGATACGGATATCATGATTCCTTGGAAGGGTCCTCACGACCCGCTTTAATACAAATTCCGCTTTGCGGGCGCCGTCCGGGATAAGGCGTAGTGTCGGCACGATCCGCGCGGCTAGTGGCAAAAGGAGGAACGGATGCACCTTTCGCTCGGCGCCGCCCAGGCGCTGGCGCTCGCCGCCCAGGGCCTGGGCACGCCGCCGGAGGCGCCGGCCACGAAAGCCGCGGTGCTGGCGGCGATCCGCCAGATGCACCTGCTGCAAATTGACAGCATCAACGTCATCGCCCGCAGTCCCTATCTGGTGCTCTGGAGCCGGTTGGGGGCCTACGCGCCGCGCTGGCTCGACGAGCTGCTGGCCGAGGGCGCGATTTTCGAGTACTGGTCGCACGCGGCTTGCTTCCTGCCCCGCGAAGACTACGCGCTCTACCGGCGCATGATGATCGACGGCATGCCGCGCTGGCGGGCCTGGCTCACCGCCCACCCCGACGTGGTGGAGCCGGTGCGGCAGCGCCTGCGCACGCAGGGCGAGGTGCGCGCCGCCGACTTCCGCCGCACCGATGGGCGCGCCGGGACCTGGTGGAACTGGAAGCCGGAAAAGCTGGCCCTCGAATGTCTCTTCGCGGTCGGGGAGGTGATGTGCGCCCGGCGCGAAAACTTCCAACGGGTCTACGTCCGGCGCGAACAGGTGCGCCCCGACTGGGACGACAGCACCGTGCCCGCCGCCGAGGAAGTGGGCCGCGTCCTGGCGCTGAGAGCCGTGCAGGCCCTGGGCGTCGCCACCGCCCGCTGGGTGCCCAACTACTTCAAGACGCCGAAGCGGGGGGTCGCCGACCAGCTGGCGGATCTCGCCGCGGCGGGCGAGTTGCTGGCCGTGACGGTGGAGGGCTGGCCCACCCCGGCCTATATCCACCCCGCCAACCTGCCGCTCGCCGAAGCCGCGGCGGCCGGCACCCTCCAGCCCACGTACACGACGCTCCTGTCGCCCTTCGACCCGCTGGTCTCGGATCGGGCCCGCGCGCTCGAACTCTTCGGTTTCGCCTACCGCATCGAAACCTATACCCGCGCCGAGCAGCGGCAGCATGGCTACTTTACGCTGCCGATCCTCCACCGGGGGTTGCTGGTGGGGCGCCTCGACCCGAAGGCGCACCGCCAGGACGGGGTCTTCGAAGTGCGCGCCCTCCACCTGGAACAAGGGATCGAGATCACGGATCAACTCGTCCAGGATCTGGCCGCCACGTTACGTGCGTGTGCCGCCTGGCATGAGACCCCGCAGGTCCAGATCCGCGCGTCCCAACCGCCCGCCCTGGCCGCCCGGCTCGCGGAGGCGCTCCAGTGAGCGGATAGGTCAGGCCGTAGGTGGCCACGCGCGGGCGCGCAGGCTATAGAAACAGGGTGGGGCATTCCGCCCCACCCCGTCAGGCCCGCCGAGGCGGGCGTCGTTAGCCGCGGCTTGGGCCGCGGGGCCCCGCTTAAATGCGGCGCCGGCTCCAGGTCCGGCGCGGGCCGCGGCCGCGCATGATCAGGCTGAGCACGACGTCGACTAAGATCGCGCCGAGTATGCTGGTGATGATCGGCACCCCGCCGATGACGGGATCACCCGACAATTGGAATTTGATCACATTCAGCATCACCCAGATGCCGAGCAGGCCGACGACGATGTTCCCGATCAAGCCCCAGGGACCGGCGCCCACCAGCCGCTCCGCCAGGAGGCCGACAATGGCGGCGATCACCAAATAGATAATCAATTGCGTTACGGACATCTGCGTAACCTCCCCTCGTTCGTTCAGACCGGGCGCGTACTCCATCGCGCCTACCGCTTTATAAGCAACAACCGTGCCACGCAGCAGAACAGGTGTACGGCCGGTGCTGTAATGTGGCCTATGGGCTTGGACCGGGATCGCGACAAAAGGGAGGACGGGCCCGTGGCCCGTCCTCCCTTTTGCTGCGCGGCCGCCGATCGGCGGGACTGCCGCTAGCTGGGTTGGCCTTCGCTCGCGTCGCCGGGGGGCTCCGCCGGCGCGGGGGACTCCGGGGCGGTCTCCGCCGGCGGGGCGGCGGCCGGGGCCGGTGCCTCAGGCACCAGCGGCGCGGGGGCGGCGGTTGCCGCGGCGGGGGCTTCGGGCGCCATCGGCGCGGGAGCGGGCGCCGCGGCCGCCTCGACGGGGAGCGGAGCGGTGGCCGGGGCCGGGGCCTCGGGCGCCATCGGCGCGGGCGCGGGGGCCGCCGCTGCCGGGGCCGGGGGCGGGGCGGCGGCCCCCGCCGGGGCCTCGGGCGCCATCGGCGCGGGCGCCGGCGCTGCGGCCACCGGGGCGGCGGCGTGCGCGGGCGGCGCCGGGCGGGGGCCGGGCGCGTGGGTCGGGCCCGCCGCAGCGGGGCGCGGCGGGGCACCGGCCGCCGGGGCGCCCTGGGCCGTCGCCGGGCGGGGTGGCGGGGCGGCGGGCCGGGGCGCGGGCGGCCGCGGCGCCAGCGGACGCACGGGCGGCGCCACGGGCTGCGGGTTCGCTTTCAGCGCCTTGCGCTTCTCTTCTACCTTGCGCGCCTTGGCGCGGTGTTTGGCATCGGCTACTTTCTTACGCTTGTTCATGCGGCACACTCCTCTTTAGCTGATTCGCCGGAAACGTCATCGGATCGACGGCGCCCACCCCGGGCCGGGCAATAATGACGCGAGGAGGACGTCCCCTCCTCGCGATCTGGTTCTGGTCTGGTGCGATCTGGCTGTGGTATTGTACACCAGCCGGGCACCGCGGCGCAAGGCGCCGCGCGCTACCGCAGCGGCCCGAACACCTGGACCCGCGTGTTGGCGCTGTCCACGACGTAGAGCCGGTCGCCGGGGCCACTGGCGACGCCGAGCGGTATGCTGAATTGGCCCGGCCCAGCCCCCGGCTCGCCTAGCACCAGCAGGGCGCCGGTGGCCGGGTCGAGGATGGTCAGCCGCTGGCGGTCGGGGTCGGTCAGCACGACATGGCCCTGCCAGACGGCCAGGTGGCTGCCGCCCCGCGCCGTGCCGACGTCCACGGCCCAGTGCCGCACGATCCTGCCGCCGGCGTCCAGCTGCATGATCCGGCGGCGCAGGTCTACCACATAGGCGGTGCCGTCGGGGGCGACCGCGACGTCGATCGGCTGCTCGAACGGCTGCTCGGTGCCCCCGGCGCCCGTGATCGTCGCCTCCAGCTCGCCCGCCGGCGTGAAGCGCAGCACCCGGCTGCCCCCTGTGTTGGCGATCCAGAAGCGGCCGTCGGGCCCGACGGCCAGCCCGCTGGAATTGGGCGCCACCCCGGGCACGGTGCGCACGACCCGGCCATCCGGGGCGAAGACCTGCAGATCGCCCGTCGCTACATCGATCGTCGCCACCTGGCCGTCCGGCGTCACGGCCAGGTCGCCGATCACGCCGAATTTGCCGGGGGCGGACACGGTGGTCGCGCTCCCCCAGGTGCCCAGTAGCTTCCCGGCCGCATCCAGGTGGACGACCCGGTGGTTGCCGCTATCGGCAATGTAGAGATCGCCGTTGCGGGCCACGCCGATGCCCCGCGGCTCCTGCAGCCCGGCCGCTGCCGTGAGCACAGCCGTGGGGGCGACGATGCCGGCCGCCGGCACCACGGCGGCCGCCGGGGGCGTGACCGGGCCACAATCCGCCGCGCTGGGGGGCGCCGGCAGGGGCACCGGCGCACTGGCGTCGGCGGCGGCATAGCGCAGGGCCGCCGGCGGGATCAGGGTGCGGGCGCCCCCGGGCGGCGTCCAGGAGAGATCCAGGGCCTCACGGCCCGGCTGGGCGATGTAGTCGAGCTGCAAGGGATGCCAGCCCGGCTCCAGGCGCAACTGCACCTCCGGCTGCACGGCATCGCTGGCTGCACACGCGGCCAGCACGGGCGCCCCGTCGACGGACAGGCGGGCTGCGCCGTCCGTGCGCACCTGGAAGGCATAGATCCCGGCCTGGGGGATCTGCACGGCCCCCGTCCAGCGGGCGCGCACCGCGCCGCCGGCGCTCTGGGCGGGCCCGAGCACGCCGGGCTCCCCGATGGCGCTGAAGCCGATAAAGGCATCCACCCGGGCCTGCGGGGGCAGCCCTGCGGGACCGGCGATGCCGCCCAGCAGGCCCGCGCCGGGGGCGGCCGGCCAGAGCTGCAAGGGGTTGACTTCGGCCGGCGTGGCCCCGTTCTGGCCCAGGCGCAGGCGGGGGGTGGCCGGGCCGGCGAGCGTGGCGGCGACCACGAAGCGGTGCCAGCCCGCGGTGAGCAGCTGATCGGGGGCGGGCGCCCCCGGCTGCCCGTCGAAGGCCAGTTGCGCCCCCGGCCCGATCAGCTCCAGGTGGGCGGGACCGGCTGCAGGCAGGTACAGGTTGCCGCTCCAGCGCGCCACCAGGCGGCCCTGGGCGGCCGCCGGCAGGTCCCCTACCTGGTTTACGCGGCCACTCCAGTGGTAGGCGCCGCCCGCGGCCGCCGCCACGTCCAGCTGCACGCCGTAGGCCGCCTGCGCCTGCGCGGGGGTGACGACGTAGGTGTAGAACAGGTGCGCCGCGCCGGCATGGCTTTTGACCTCGCCGAGCGCGCCGCCCGGGTACAGGGCCTGCACCGCCGCCAGGTACTGTTCGTCGTCTGGGAAGAAGACAAAGCCCAGCCCCTGGCCGGCGACGCCCGGCAGCGGAAGCTCGGCGGCCGGGTTGTAAATGACCCCCCCATCCTGCCCGCTGATCAGGTATTGGTTCCAATCGGCACTATAATCCTGCCAGCTGCGGCCCACCGTGCGCACGCGATACACGGTCCCCAGGTCCGCTTCCCAGCGCGCCTGCGCCGCCCGGATCTCAAACTCCGGCCGCGTGACCTGGTAGTGCCCGAAATAGAAGTCGACATTGATCCCGGCCAGGACGAGCAGGCCGAGGGCCAGCACCGCCGCCCCGAGCTGCTGGCGCCGGACGGACAATACGCGCGGCAGGCTCCCGGCCCAGGCGCCGATCGGCACGGCCAACGCGGCATAGAAGGCCGGAAACGCGGGGGCCCAGTGCTGGATGAACGGCACGCCATGCACCAAGGTGCCGCCCACGAACAGCACCCCGAGCCCCCAGAGCAGCACCAGGAAGGCGGGCGGGTGCCGCCAGCGCCAGACGAGCAGCGCGACCCCCAGGGCCAGCAAGGCCGCCTCGGCCGGGAACAGCAACGGCGCCCAGTAGAAGGTGCCCTGGTCTGGATTGGCGCTGATGCCAAGCAGGTTCTGGGCAAAGAGCGGCCAGAGTGTGTCCCACATGCGCTGCAGGTCCGCCCCGTCGCGCGGGATATGGTCCCACATCAGCGCCCCGGCGCCGCGGCCGAAATAGAGGCTGGGGTTGCGCGTGTAGTAGGCCAGCAGCGGCCCAAAGCCGGCCAGGTAGCCCAGAGCCACCAGGCCGAAGTAGCCGAGAAATTGCCACCCCTGCCGCCAGTGGACGACCAGCAGGTAGACCGCGAAGGCGAGCAGCAGGAACGGCAGCAGATGCGTGCCGTAGTAAGCGTGCTCGCTCAGGCCCCCCGCCAGCCCGACCAGCACCCAGTCCAGGGGCCGCCGGGTCCGCAGCCCCCGCAGCAGGAAGAAGAAGCAGACCGTCCAGAAAAAAGCCGTGA
The DNA here is from genome assembly GCA_035310405.1 of Chloroflexia bacterium. Classification (GTDB taxonomy): domain Bacteria; phylum Chloroflexota; class Chloroflexia; order QHBQ01; family JAICKM01; genus JAICKM01. The sequence continues at coordinate 16,192 of DATGEF010000822.1, forward strand.
CGATGTTATTGATCGTCACGCGGCTGTACTGCACATTGGACGCGCTGACGGCCAGGATCGCCGTGCCGGCGATCGCGGCCGTGCGCCCCCAGGCCATGCGTACAAAACCATAAAAGGGGATCACGGTCGCGGCGCCGGCCACCGCGGTCGGCAGACGGAGGACGGTCAGGCTGATGCCACCGATCTTCAACGCCGCGGCGATCCCGGCGAACCAGAGCGCCGGCAGGTCGATGGCATACCAGATCGTGCTGAAGACGGATGGCGTCGGGCCGTTGAGGAACGAGGTGATCGCGTTCTGGCCGCTGAGGATCTCGTCCGGGTGGATCGTATAGGGGAAGTCCCGCAGGTCCCAGGTGCGCAGGCCGACGGCGAGCACGACCAGCCCGGCGAACACGAGCGCCTCGGCGCGCCGCGAGAGGCCGGCCGCCGGCTGCGGCGCGGCCTCAGGCCCGGCCGCCGGCCGCGGCCAGGCCAGCGCGGCGATCAGCAAGACGCCCATGCCCAGCAGCCAGAGCATCCCGGCCGGCCCGAAGACCAGGTTGGGCTGGGCCAGCCATCGGCTGTTGGCCTGCCAGGTGATCGCCGCGGCCAGGCCCAGGCCGGCCAGGCTGAGCCCCCGGCGCCCATCCAGGCGGCGGAGCGGGCGGGGGGCCCCGGCCGGTCCCCATACGGGCCGGGGCGCCACGCCACTCCAGGCCACCACCCCCAGCCCGGCGCCGGCGATCAGTAGCACCTCGGCCAGCGGCAGCAGGGCGTCATAGCCGAGCAGCAAGGTGCCGGCCAGGGCTACCAGCCAGGCCAGCGGCCCCAGCCAGAGCCCCCGCCCGGCCCAGCCGCCGCGGGCGCCGGGGG